>NZ_JBXASU010000071.1:0-38204 GCF_058809705.1 Cupriavidus sp. MPR-AND1C
CTGAACCCGCCCCGCCCCCCGAGCCGCTGCGCTTGCAGCGCGCGCCCCAGTTGCCCGCGCTGCAGGCACTGCGCGCACTCGAGGCCGCTGCCCGCCACCGCAGCTTCTCGCGCGCGGCGGAGGAACTGGCGCTGACTCACAGCGCCATCAGCCACCATCTGCGCGCGCTGGAGGACAAGCTGGGCACCAAGCTGTTCCAGCGCACCGGCCACCTGATGATGCCAACCAATGTGGGCGCGCGGCTGGCCGAGCGGATTCGCGACGGGCTGGCGGAACTGGAAGACGGCCTGCGCGAGGCCAGCAACGGTGGCGCGCCGCAGGTGGTGCGGCTGGAAGTCAGCGTCATGGCCGACCTGGCCAACGCTTGGCTGATCCGCCGCCTGCCGAGCCTGCACGCTGCCCTGCCGGGGCTGGACTTGCATCTGCGGCTGCACGCCGAGATCACGCCGCCCGATCCGTACTCGGTGGACGTGGGGATCTGGCACCAGCGCGTGGACCTGCCCGGCTTTGCCTGCCACAACCTGATCGAAGACCATGTCATCGCGGTGGCCAGCCCGGCACTGCTCGCGCGCTACCCCGGCTTCACGCTGGCCGACCTGCCGCGGCTGCCAATGCTGCGCTTCGCGCTGCGGCCGTGGCGCGACTGGCTGGAAAGCGCCGGCCTGCCTGGCACGGAACCCGAGCGCGGGCCGATCTTCCAGGACGCCGGCATGATGCTGCAATCGGCGGTGGCGGGGCTTGGCGTGGCCACCGCGCGCCTGCAACTCGCCAGCGACTACCTTGCCAGCGGCGAGCTGGTGCAGATCGGCACCACCCGCATCCCGTCCAGCCTGCACTACTGGGTGACCTGGCGCGAAGGCAATCCACGCGAGAAGGTCATCCTGCGGTTCCATAGCTGGCTGCAAAGCCAGGTGGCGGCCGCCGCCCCGCGCGCGCCGCTTGATGCACCTGCACCAGATACACAGCCGGGCGCCTGAGACCTAGCGTCCGGCAGCCCGCAGCGCTTCGATGCGCTCGCGCGTGAGCGGATGCGTGGAGAAAAAGCTGTCGCCATCGTCGCCATCCCCGTTGTTGCCGCCATCCTCCGCGGCACGCCGGCTGCGGCGCTCCCGCTTGGTTTCGCGCTCGCCGGAGGCGGCTGGCGTGCTGGCCTCGCTCCCGCCATCGGCCTTGGCCGCCTGGGCTTCCGCCTGCCGGGCGTGGGCGTCCTCCAGCGCCTGCAGGACGTCGGCAAACGCCGACACCGGCAAGTGGTTGCGCTGCATGACCTCCACCGCATACGCATCCGCCGCGCGCTCATGGTCGCGCGAGTAGCGCAGGGTCAGGATCGCGGCGGGCACGCCCGCCAGCACGGTGGAATAGTCACCAAAGAAATAGGCCGCCAGCGCGCCCACCGCCGAGGCCTGGAGGATCTGCTGCAGGCCATGGCGCTCGGCCACGTGCCCGGCCTCGTGGGCGAGCACGCCCATGAGGCCCGGGCCCACGCCGGTCAGCTTGACGAGTTCATCGGTCACCACGATGGTGCCGCCCGGCAGGGCCAGTGCATTGGGCCCGAGCTTGCCACCGTGGCGGAACAGGATCTCGTACTCGTGGCCAGGATCGGCCGGGCGCACCAGCGCGGCGAAGTCGGCGCGAATCCGTTGCTGCTGCGCCTGCGGCAGAGCCGAGGGCATGAGCAGGCCATGATCGATGCTGGTAAGCGTGGCCTCGCCGAGGCGGGCTTCCAGCGTCGGCGGCACGCTGCGCGCCACCATGCCGGCGCCCCAGGGCAAGACGTAGAAATATCCCAGCAGCAGCGCCGCGGCCAGGCCCAGCACGGACAGCAGCGCCAGCCGCCAGCTGTTCTGCGCACGCACCACCCAGCCCTCGCGGTAGCCACTGGCGCCCAGCAAGGCGGCAAAACCGGCGTGGTCGGTGACCTCGCAGAAGGCGCCATCGGCAAACGTGACCAGGCGCGGCGCGCGTTTGACCCGTTCGGAGACACGCAGCGCAGCCAGCGGCGCACGGCGCAGCACCGTGCCAAGTGCATCGCGCAACACCGCATCGCGCCCTTCGATGGAGAGCATCACCCGATGGGCACGCGACGAGCGGCCATCGAAGTAAGTGGCGGCTACCGGGGCGGTGGCCGTGGCGTCGGGGATATCCTGCATCAGGGCCTTGGTATCGAAGTGAACGAGGCTTGCGCGGCGATGACTACGATGACTGCGGTCACAGCGCGATGTCGATGTCGTACCAGTCCACCGCGGCGTCGCCCAGCGCACCCACATGCTGCGTCTCGCCAGCCACGAAGGCGTCCAGCGGACCCGCCGCGAGCATGGTCATGCTCTCGATACGGTAGCGCATCGAGCGCACGCGCGCGAACGGCAGGAACAGGCCCAGCGTCAGTGCATTGGCGATCATGTTGGTGGCGAAGATAAACAACAGGCGACCCGCCTTGACCTCGCTGCGAAACGCGTGCGGCGCCAGCGTGGTGTGATTCCACACCAGGTTCTGCAGCCGCGCCATGAAGAAGGGGCCGACCGCCATCATCGCCACGAAAAAGCCAATGACGGCCATGATCCCCGCCACCGCCGGCGCGCCCATGCCCGCCCCCATGCCAGCGCCAATCCCGGCGCCGATGCCCCTGCCCAGCATGCCGCCGGCCACGCTCATCCCCACCACGACCGCCACCATCATGCCGAATGCGCGCAGGTAGACGCCATAGAAGCCGCCCGCGCTCGCGCTGATGCCGAAGGGCGCGGTGCCAAAGCGGGTGTTGTCATGCTGGTATTGCTTGAAGCGCTGGTGCGCCAGCGGCGCCAGTGCATAGAGGCTGAGCGCCGTGAGCACTGGCCAGAGCAGGAACACCTTGTAGGCCTGGGCATCGCTCCCGGTAAAGGCGAAGCGCAGGCCGCGGTAGCTGGAGTTCGCCATGCGAAAACGCAAGGACCGCACCAGCAACAGCGGAAACACCACCGCCAGAGCCAGGCCCAGCGCCAAGGCCACGAACAGCGAAATATGGCTGGCAAGCTGGAACACCATCGCCAGGCCAAACACGATGGCGCGGCCCTTGAGGATGGCCGAAGCACGGCCGTGGTAGTCGAAGCTCGCGCCGTCCAGCCGCGTGTTGCGGTAGAAGTACTGCATCGTGCGGACCTTGGCCCAGGCCGAATAGATGCCCAGCGTGACAATGGTCAGCAAGGTATTGACGATCCAGATGCGGAAAAACTCCGATCCCGAGCCGATGAACTCGAACCGCAGAGGACGCACCGTGGCGGCCGGCTGCTCATATGCCGCCGCGTGGAACGCATTGTTGTCTAGCTGCATCCTGCTTTCTCCCGTGAATTGTGCAATTTGGCGGTGCGCCGGCAAACCGCAGTGCCCGCACGCCGCGCGACGATATCCCTTATCCCGGCATGGCGGCCAGCAATGTATCAGGAATGCAACCAAATCGATCGTATTCGCCAGCCGTGACAGGAAGTTCCCTCCTCATCCAACAAGGCGAGGAAAAGCCCGGGCCAATGTGACTCAGTTAACACTCGTCACCCTATCAGGCTACATCTTTTGTCGCTGGCGCACTGTTTCGGCACGTGTGGTATGCCGCTGGCCCTTCCCTCCGGCAGTCGGTGGGCATTATTGTGCACAGTCAATTTGCGCGGGGTTGTATCAACGCTGCAACCATTCGCACGGTCGTGCGGCGACTGCTCCACCACCCGAATACGTTCTCACGAATACCCTTTGGATGGTTCCCGGGCGATGTAGTAAAGGAAGCCTCACCCATCTCTTTCGCCACTTTTGGTGATCTGAGAGAAGTCAGAGCATCGCTTTTCGCCATGCCGGCCATGCTGCGGCGCACACAACAGCCCCGAAGGCAGTAACGACAAGGAAACACTTTGTTACAAGAAACGCAGAATGTAACAAGTTCGCAAAATGCATTCTTAACAAAATCAGCAGTTTACAAACCATGGCACGTTCGTCGCTCTTGTCTTCGTTACAAAGAGCAGAGCGACCGAAAAGATTGCCGATGTCAGCAAATACGGTACGCCAGGGATGCCGGCGACAAGGCGGTGCAAAACCGCCAGCCGCGGCATCACGATAATCAGACTTGAACGGGGAGTGGAGCAGTGGCCGTGACAGGGCTTGCTTCGCGGGGAGGTTAAGCGCCGGGCCAGCGCCGTTTTCAGAATCCATGGCCCACGCCGCACACGGTAGCAGCAACGCTGCCGGTGCGGCGATTTCTATCTGCTTTGCAGTACTTTCAGGCGCGGGCTCGGTTCCAGCGGGACGGTGGAACCGGCCCGCCGCACTATCTCGCGGCTTCGGAGGTTCAGAGAGGCTGCGGCTGGGCGACGTGTTGGCCGAGCACTGGAGGTCTGGCCGCTCTGCATACACGCAGCAAGCCTGCCGTCAGGGCCCACAAACCCACGCCACCCACGACATCCACCAGGTAATGCCCCCCCTCCGTCGGCGTCGACAGGATCATCGCCAGGTTCAGCAGGCATGCGACCACGAACCCGGTGCGGGTCCAGCGCATCGTTTGCACAAAGATCAGCGCCATGGCGGTGTGATAGGACGGAATGGACACCAGCCCCTGTACGTGCGCGAGATCGAATACCTGCATCGCTCCGGCACGTAATACGTTGAAGTGTGAAACGCTGGCCATCTCGGCGGCGCTTGCCACGCCGAACGAGACATAAGCCCCGGCGGCTGGCCAAGGGGCGGCAATCAGCAACAGCAGCGTGCACGAGAGAATCATGTTGGACATGAACTCACGCAAGTGTTCAGCCCGCCCCGCCAGACCGGTCAGCATGGGAACCAGGAGCAGCTGAGCCAGGCCGCTGGCGTAAGCCAACTGCAGAATGAGAGTCACTGCGGGCCGCGCCCTGACCCAGTTGTAGACCTGCGGCCAGTCAAAACCCAACAGCTTGTCCAACTCGGCCAGCCTGGCATCCATCAGAGGCGGGGCCAGCGTGATCATCAAATAAGACATCACGCTCATGATATTGGTGAAGGCTACCAGCAGAGCGCCACATTGCGCCACTAGCGCCAGCCGCCGATAGTGCAGTCCGCGCGATGTGGCTGTCACCCGCGGCATGCCTGCGATCAAGCTGAGAATCAGCGCAATGCCGGCAAGCATCGCCACGGCCCTGCCGATGGCAACGAGGCTGGCATGGGCCACGGAACGCCCGCTTGCCGCGAGCCAGATCGAATCCAGAACCAGAAACCCGAGCGCGATCATCCATCTGATCGCATCCCCCCGCGTGAAGACCCTATCGCCTGTTTTCATTTTGCAGCCCCTCCCCGGACTCATCCAGCTGCGCGCCCCGCTCGCTCGTCTCAGGCGAGGTACTGCATGCAAGATAGCTTAGTCGGGCTGCGTCCGGCATCGACTCTACGTGGGACTACCAAAGTACTAGGCGCCCAGGTATCGCTCCCCGAGCCGCCGGTTGCCTGGGGCAATTCCGCCGAGGCGCCATGCCTTTGCCGCTGCGGACCCGTTTTCACAAATGCAACCAATCCGCGTGAAACCGGCGATCTATGTAAGGCATGCGCAACTCATCCATACAGATGAGTCCGGGCCGCGTTCTGGCTTGTGAAAAGTACGCTGCGCGCTATATCGTCCATCCTTCGGACTACGACTTTTGCAGTTAGCAAGAATCTCTCGTACTTTCGTTCTCATCGGTACGTGCGACTGATAGTTCTTTCCAACCCTCGCACCGAGTACCGCCGGAGATACGCATTTTCAGAAATGCAACCATTCGACCCGCTGGTGCCGGGAGAGATCCCTACCGCAGGCCACATGCCGGCAATGGGAAAACCCGCACCCGGGATGGAAGCACGGGCTTGGAAATGCGAAGCAGCCGTTCCATTCAACAAACACAAGGTGCTAGAACTTCGCATTTCACGGTCGGGGGCATTCCGAATCCCAAGATTCGCAGGACGATGCGCAGTAACACGGAAGAAACATTCTGTTACACACTTGCGTTGGCAAGTAGCGAACTCACAACCGGCCCTGTTAGTGAAATCAATGACTTAGCAGCGTTGGCACGTTCGTCGCATTTATGCTTCGCAGAACATGTGATCGGACTAAAGCCGCAAGCCAGACCACAACAACCGGCGCCGCCTCGCGAGCGCCAAGTCCGGCGACAAGGTTATAAAGTACCCGCAAGCCCAGGCGGGACCAGGGGAGGGGCTCAGGCGCAGGGCCGCGCCAGATAACTACACGGCCCAGGCAGGACAGGCATGCAAAAACGTGCCTGCCCGATGATAGATGGTTGCAGTCATTTCAGGCGCGGGTCGATCCGTAAATGGTCAGGATCGACCCGCGGCACCTGCGCAAGGCGCGATGCACAGTCCATGACGTGCCGCGTGCGGGTGCTCCGGCGGGCTTTGCCCGTTGGCAGGGTTCCTGAAGTCAGTGGGGACGGGAGGTTCACCATGCGAGTCGGGTCCGGGGAGCTTGTCGGCATCATGCCGACGTTCAATTTTCACCCTCGTTCGTGACAAGCTGGCATTCGTGCTTAGCCAGGTGCGGTGATCGAGCCGGGCCCGATGTGGCCCGGACCCGAGCGCCATGCAACTGGCAAACTGAAGACCCTCCATCCCCGAAGCCGCGATGCGCTGGATCAAGCATCGCCCTTCAAGAAGACCGCGAACTAGCACAAGTCCGGAACGGACACTAGCTCGCAACAAGAAGAAGAGATCGGGGGAGGGTTATATGACCGCGTACGTCAATCGTCCGCTGCTGTATCTGTCGCAGCATCACGACGCCATGCGTTGCAGGTTCCTGGCGCAACAAGGCTGGAAGCTGATCTTCGCGTCAAGCCAGCGAGAGCTCGATGCACTCGCCCAGGACACACAGCCCATCAGCGGGCTCCTCGATATACACAGTGGATTCAGTGACGCCGAACTCGAGTCGTTCGAGCCTTGGCTCGCTCAGCCGAATATGAGTTGGGTCGCCACTGTCACGAGCAAGGAAGCGCTCTCGGATTCAGCGCGCCGTTTGCTCGGGCTGCACTTCGTCGACTACTACAGAGATCCTTGCGATATGTCGGCGCTGGCCCATTCCCTGGGCCACGCGGTCGGCATGGTGCAGTTGCGCCTGGAGGCCTCGCATCCTCCGACCCCGGCGAGCGGCCTCGACGGCATGATCGGCAATTGCGCTGCCATGCAAAGCCTGTTTCGCGGCATAGAGAAAGTCTCCAGGTGGGATACGCCGGTGCTCATCGCCGGCGAATCGGGCACGGGCAAGGAGCTAGCCGCCCAGGCGATCCACCGCGCTTCCCGGCGTGCCGGGCAGCCCTTCGTGGCGGTCAACTGCGCGGCAATTCCCCCCACCCTGCTCATGTCGGAACTGTTCGGCTACGAGCGCGGCGCCTTCACCGGCGCGCTCAAGCGCAAGCCCGGGCGCATCGAGATGGCACACGGGGGCACCCTCTTCCTCGACGAGATCGGAGATATGCCTCTCGAAAGCCAGGCCAGCCTGCTGCGCTTTCTGGAAACCGGCCGCATAGAAAGGCTGGGCAGCACCGAGTCGATCACGGTCGATGCGCGCATTGTGTCTGCCACGCACGTCGATCTCGACGCAGCAGTTGCGGCAGAACGCTTCCGCGGCGACCTCTATCACCGCCTGTGCGTGCTGCGCGTCAAGCAGCCGCCGTTGCGCGAACGGGAAGGCGATATCACGCTGCTGGCCGAGCATATCCTGAACAATATCCGCTCGCATTCACCGGATCATATCAAGGGCTTCTCGCCAGCAGCGCTGCGCGCCCTCAGTGCGCATGACTGGCCCGGCAACGTCCGCGAACTGATCAACCGTACCCGGCATGCGGCAGCCATGTGCGAGAACGGCGTCATCACGCCGTGCGACCTGGACCTGCAACCACCTCCCGAGATCCGCCCCCAGACACTGGCGGAAGTGCGCGAGGCGGCGGAGCTGAATGCCGTCAAGGAGGCCTTGCAACGGCACCACGAGCGGCTTATCGACGTGGCCGCGGAGTTGGGGATCTCGCGAGTCACACTCTTCCGGATGATGCGCGAGCACAGGCTTCAGGTGAGAAAAGGCGGGTTAGGCATGGTTTGCCTGCAAGGCTAGTCCAATGCCAGAAAGCGCGTTAGTACAGGAGCAAAGCCATGTCGCCCGATGCCTATCTTGAAATGGCGCAAACCGAAGCCGCTCACTGGTGGTTCCGCGGCCGCCGGGATATCGTCGCAGACATGATCAAGCGCCTGCGCTTGCCGGCCGACGCGTCCATCCTCGAAGTGGGGGCCGGCACGGGCGGCAATCTCGCCATGCTATCCCGCTTTGGCAAGGTGAGCGCCGTCGAAATGGATGCCACCGCACGGCAAATCGCCGAACAGAAGACGGCAGGCCAATTCGATATCCGCGGCGGCAGGTGGCCCGACGATGTCCCATTTTCCGCGCCGGGCTTCGACCTCATCTGCTTTCTGGATTGCCTTGAGCATATCGCCGAGGATACCGCCTCGCTTGTGAGCGCACGACGCATTCTGAAGCCAGGCGGCGCGGTGCTGATCACCGTGCCAGCCTATCAGTGGCTCTGGAGCCGGCACGACGAATTCCTGCACCACCAGCGGCGTTACAGCCGGCAGGCTTTGCGCGCAACCGTCAGCGCGGCGGGCCTGGAGCTCGAGCGGATATCGCACTTCAACGCCCTGCTGTGCCCGTTTGCCATTGCCGCGCGGCTCAAGGACCGGCTCAGCGGCAGCCTTGCCTCGACGGGCAGCGCGGTGCCCGCCGCACCGCTCAATGCCCTGCTGCACCGGATATTCTCCGCGGAACGGCACTGGCTCTCGATGTCACCCTTGCCCTTCGGCATCTCCCTGCTGGCTGTTGCCCGGCTGCCGTGAGCGCACGGATCGATCGCGCCGGTACCCGGCTTATGCGCTTCGCCCTGTCAGGTGCCGCAGCGACCCTGCTGCATGTGACAACGGCCTCGACACTCATCGCCTGGGGCTCGGCGTCACCCATGCTGGCCAACGGTGTTGCCTTCATCATGGCAACGGGTTGCTCCTACCTGCTCAATACACTGTGGAGCTTCTCGAGCCGGCTGCACCGCAAGAATCTCGCGCGCTTTCTTGTTGTATCCGCGCTCGCGCTGATCCTCACGGTGCTCATCTCCTGGGCCGTCCAGGCAACGGGGGGCAGCTACTGGATCGGTTTGCTGGTGATCGTCATGGTGGTGACGCCTTTCAGCTTCCTGATGCATAAGCTCTGGACCTACCGATAAACTGCCCCCAGCAACATCCATCACCGCTCCTGGGATACTCGCCGCACGCTGGCCAGGTTGACCACCCGCTTGCCGGCGGCAAACTGCCCCGTCTGGCGCCGTTCCTGATAGCGACGGCGCACCAGGTAGATGGGCCGCCCCTTGGCTTCGTAGTAGATGCGGCCGACATACTCCCCTACCACACCGATGCCGATCAGCTGAACTCCGCCAAAAAACAGCAGCACCGAAAGCAAGGAGGCATAGCCGGGCACCTCCACACCAAGCACAATCGTGCGCGCAATAATAAAGATGCCGTACCAGAAAGCGATAGAGGCGATCAGGAACCCCAGATACGTCCATACGCGCAGCGGCAGCGTGCTGAAGCTGGTAATGCCCTCCAGGGCGAGATTCCACAAACGCCAGCCCGAAAACTTGGAATGTCCTGCATTACGCGCCTCACGCTCGTAGGGCACGATCACGGTCCGATAGCCCACCCAGGCGAACAGGCCTTTCATGAATCTCCTGCGCTCCGGCAACTGCTTGAGCGCATTGACGACCACGCGGTCCATCAGCCGGAAATCGCCGACGTTCTCCGGCAGCTTCAATTCCGACAGATAGTTATGCACCCGGTAGTAGGCCAGCGCCGCCGTGCGCTTGAGAAACGAATCGCACGAGCGGCTCGCGCGTTGAGCGAGGACGACCTCGGCCCCCTCCCGCCAGCGCGCAACCAGGACGGGAATCAGGCTTGGCGGATCCTGCAGGTCCGCATCGATCGGGATGACCGCATCGCCAAGCGCCTCATCGATCCCTGCGGTGAGCGCGGCTTCCTTGCCAAAATTCCGCGTGAGGTCGATCACCCTCACGCGAGCGTCCCGCCGTGATATCTCGAGCAGCTTTTCCAGCGTGCCGTCGTTGCTGCCATCATTGACGCAGACGATCTCGAACGTGGCCGCCTCGATCGATTCAAGTACTGGCACGACGGATTTGAAGAATCCTGGAATGGCATCGCGCTCATTGAAAAATGGCACCACCAGAGAGATCTGCTTGCTATCGTATTGATCAATCATGACCCACCTCCCCCACCCGCGTTTCATTGTTGTGGCACGGCTCCGGGTGCTGAACTCGCTCCGTGCGGATTCGACGGACTATATGAAACAACGTTGCCAGGATCGCAAGCGGCATGAACTGGAATCCGATCGCCTGGACAACAAGCAACCCGAGCAGTGGCGTGAGCCAAAGGACGAGTAGCAACTCCTTCTCCCAGCGCATCCATCCGCGCTCGATGGCGTAACCGGCAAGCCAGAGAATCACGAAACCGAGAAATGCGAGGTCGTAGTCGTAGAGATAAGGACTGAGCATCAGCGTGGCCGCCATCAAAGCGCTCGCCCGCAGCGGGAAACTGGCCGGCCGGCACCACGCATAGATCACGACGCCGGCGGCAAGGGCCGCCACCATGGCATGGATGCCATAGGAGAGCGCGAGATTGCCGCCCAGCAATCTCACCAAGGCAAACACGGTCGGCATCCGGACGAGCTTTGCTTCGCCACCCTCCACCGCGAGGCGTGCCATGTCTGCATTGGCGAGGAATGAGAAAAAGGTCTGCGTGCCGAACACCGAAGCGCTCAAGGCCAGCAGCGCGGCTGAGGAAGCCACCATGGCTGCCAGCGCCTTCCAGGCCCGAGCACAAACCAGTGCAAGCGGGAACAGCAACGCCAGGTGTGGCTTGATGGTCAGGATTCCCATCACCAGCCCGGCAGCAACCGGGTGACGCCGCACCATCGTCAGCGAGAGCGCGGCCAGACCGGAAGTGAGCAAGGCATTCTGCCCCGTTGCGCACACCACGGCGATACCGGGGAAGGCCATGCCTGGCAGCCATGCGCCGCGCCAAAAAGCAATGCGGCTCCCCGCCCACAGGTAGAGCGCACCGGTCGTCCCGATAAAAGCCCCGTACGCAGCACCGAATGAAAGCAGCGCCAACGGACAGACCAGCAGCAGGAAGCTAGGCGGATAAAGCCACGGAAGCGTGCCCCCGGCGGAGGCGAGGGCCGGCATTGCGGCGATCTCGACCAGCCGCAAGGTGGCGTCATCGTAGGCACCCGTAGGGTTGCCGTTCAGGGCAAGCTGGGCGGCGCTCCAGAAGGCGACGAAGTCGCCGCCGAACAGGCTCGCATCACCTTGCCTCGACAGACAGGCACGCCAGATCCAGATCGAGAAGAAGAGAACGTAGGCGACGAGCGCCACGGCCGAGTACAGGCGCACCCGCTCGGCGTTCAGCCAGTGCTCGCCCGGCTGCTGCTCGCCATCGACTGCGGCAGCCACTCTCATTGTGCGCATGTCACGCTCCACGCCACCGGGATGCCCGCCCGCCGCAGGATTGCGCCGGCCACCAGGATCAGGATCACGGGACCGATCTGCGGGAGCTTCATGAAGGGATTAAGAAGTTCATACAAGGGCAAGAGCCACACGACTATCAGCAATTGCTGCTCGCCGCGCAGCCATCCTCGCCTGAGGCAGTCGCTCACCATGCCGACAATGGCAAGCCCCATCCAGGTCAGCTCATAGCCATGAAGATATGGGGTCGTCAGCATCGTGGCCGTGGCGAGCATGGCGACGCGAAGCCCTGCGGGAGTCTGCCGCAACCAGACATAGAGCAGGCCACAGATCGAAAACAAGGCAACCAGGCCTTGGGCCAGGTAAGCCTGGGCGATGCTGCCGCCGGACAGGCGCACCGCCGCAAACGCGGTCGGCGAAATGAGCCACCCCTGCGGGCTATGCTCAATCAGCTGCACCCGCGCCAGTTCGGCAGCGCCAAGAAAGGCCGGGATGGTTTCCCAGCCAAACGCTACCAGGCTGGCGCTAAGCAACGCGAGTGCGGTCAGGGCCGCGACGGCGAGGGCTCTCCAGGCCCGCGCCGCGATCAAGGCAATGGGGAACAAGAGGCCGAGTTGCGGCTTGATACAGAGCAGGCCAATACAAACGCCGGCGAGCACCGGGCGCCGCTGCAGCCAGTACATCGATAGCGCCGCCAAGCTGGCTGTCAGCATGGAGTTCTGCCCCAGCAAGAGGGTCAGCAAAACCCCAGGAAACGCGACGATCGGCAGCCAATTCCCAGACCTCCAGCTCGTTGCGGAACCAAGCAACCTTAGCAGGGACGTTACATAGAGATACGCCGTGCCGGCTGAGAAGAGGAAATAGCTGACCGGGAACGGCAGCAGCGCCAATGGCAGCACAGCCAGCAGGAATGTCGGCGGATAGAGCCAGGGCATAAAGAAATCGCCGCCTGAGGCCTGCGAGCCGAACGCCGCCATTACCGGGGCCAGCGACTCAAACACATAGGCATCCTGCGCAGAGCCTTGCAGCGCTAGATAGGAAGCGCTCCAGAATACGGAAAAATCCACCCCGGGACGCGCCGCATGGCCGCTCATGAAGCCGTTGCTGGCCCATCCCCAAGCGACAACAAATAGACCGAAGAACACCAGCACGACAACGCTGTAGAAGCGAACCCGGTCGAGGCCGAGCGCGTCGGACCGCGGGGATTCCTTGCCTTCGCGCATTCTGGCCCTCACAATCCGCTCCTGTTCATGTCCTCGCAATGGCGCGTTTCTCGTACGTTGAAAAAGGCGCTACGCGATGCCGGTTTGCCTCTGGCTTTCGACGCGCTATCTGCCGAGCATCCTTAGCTGGTTCCTGGCACGCGCTCTGGGTTTCTCATCAGGTGCCGTGGCTTCAGTCTTGTCTGAATCCCAAGATTAAACAAGCGCGCCCCCTGCCCGAAAACAGCGTGTTTTACGGCGTTCCAGGGCAACAAAGGCCCAACGTTTCAGCCTTGAATCACGAGCGAATAGCTGCCAGAGCCAGGCCTGGCGCCGAGGACACGCCAGATCCCCGTAAGACGGACAGCCATTTGACGTTTCTCGCCGGAAACATGCCCCTTGGCACCAGCCTCGCCACCATCACCTCAACCATTTGGCGGATCTGCCGGGCCTTGCGTCCGCGTGCAGAGACTGTGCACGCCCTTTGCAATGCCCTTTCGCGGAAAGTCATCCTTCCTTCCTAGCGACTTAGGACTAGCCGGACGCGTCGCGCCTCATCCATAAGGCGGCGTGACGCGTCCGTCGCCGCGCCGCACGTTTCCGCGCGGCAACGACGATGCCGACGCAGACCCTGGCTGGCACGCCCTCTGCGCACCCGCCCTCCCGGAAACCCTTTTAACTCAACGAATAGCAGTGGGGTGGCCCAGCTTTTGCCTATGGTTTGGCATGCGGCGCCAGGACAGTTCCAAGCTGGATGCCGAGGAAGCGGAGGCACACAGCAAAAGCGCCGAAGCCCGACAACGAATCAGCTAAATGAACTTGCGCCATGACTGCTGACCGACAACACGCCGTGCCCGCTGTCCATCTGGAAGCCGCAAGGACTATCTGGAGGGACGGCACACCGAATCGCCTGCCAGGGCTTCCCTCGCAGGCGCTGGAGAAGGGCATGCTCGACGGGATCCGGATTGCAGCCACGCATAGCGCCGCCATCTCTCGGCTTTGTCGCGAACACAAGGGTGGCAAGTGGCCGTTCCACGCCTTCGCAATCTGTGGCCCTCCGCAACGAACAACCCTCGCCCGTAGTTGATTTTCATTGCATCAAATTTTTCCCAACACCGAAGGAGATTGCCATGAATACCCTGATCAACAACATCAAGCGCTTCGCCAACGATGAAGATGGCGTCACCGCCATTGAGTACGGGCTGATCGCAGCACTGATCGCCGTCGTGATCATTGGTGCGGTTACGATCGTCGGCACGCAGCTCGCGACCACCTTCAACAAGATTGGCACTTCGCTCACGTCGGCTAACGGCTAAAGCGAAGCGGACGGGCTCTTCAGCCCGTCCGCACCCCGCCTCGGCCAAGGCGGAATCACGATGGCACACGATGGAAAGGGGGCTTCACGACGCGAGCCATCCTGCCCAATCCAACGATCCACGACGACACGGCGGACACCATGCCAAAGCTAAGACGAATGTTCAGGGAACTGCATCGTGATCAATCCGGGGTTACTTCCATCGAGTACGCGTTGCTGGGTGTCCTGATCGCCGTTGCCATACTCCTCGCGGTCAAGTCGGTTGGCACCAGTGTGTCTGACCTTTACCAGAAGATCGCTTCCGCCGTCACCGCTTGAGCAGGAATGCCAGGTCCGAATAACGGGCCGGCACAGACAGAACAAAAAAAGTAGAGGGAACATCATGCTAGCCCAGTCCGCCTTACCGCAATACGTCGGTCCATTGGTGATCGTACTGGTCCTGACCGCAGCTGCCATCGATGCCCAGCAACGTCGCATTCCCAACTGGCTGACCTTCGGGGCGTGGCTGCTCGCGCTGCCTGTGCAGATCATCCTGCACGGCTGGGGCGCCGGAGCCCTGGCCTGGGCAAGTGGCTGGCTCACCGGGTTCGCCCTGTTCCTGCCCCTCTACCTGCTGCGCGGCATGGCAGCCGGCGACGTCAAATTGATAGCCGCGGTGGGCGCCTGGCTGGGCGCGCCGATGGCGTTCGAGATTGCGCTGGCCACCTTCGTGGCCGGTGGGGTGTGGGCGCTGGCGCTGACGTTGTGGCGTGGCCGCCTTGGTCAGTTGCGCCGCAACCTTGCCTGGATGCTGACGTCGTTCGGTCAGGTCAGGCCTACGCTCACCCAGGACAGCGGTGCCCGCAACGCATCGTCATGGTCGGTTGGGTCGCTGCCCTACGGCGTGGCCATTGCCGCCGGTACGATCGGCGTGCTGTTCGCCTCCGCGTGACGACGACCATTCGCCATGATTCACCTGAACCAGAAACTGAAACTGAAACTGAAACGAAACTGAAATCGAGCTTGCAAGGCCGCATCAGCCAATAGACGGGGGGAGCAATGATCGAACACAACACATCGGGAACTGCGCAGCGGGCACCCACGCCAGGCTTCGAAGCCGACAACCCGGACGACCACGGGCGCGAACAAGTGCGTCCGTGGCATCCCGCGCCCAGGACGGTCGCCGATACCGGCATCGACGTCACACTGCTGGTGGGACTATTGATGAAGGCGGCCTACCTGCATCGCAGCGCCATGCTCACCCAGTTGGCCGACACCCTCAAGTTGCCCGCCATGGTGACCCACGAGATCGCCAGCATCGCCGTGCAAGAGCGCATGCTCGAGGTGGCGCATCGTGGCGCAAGCGACCTTGACGTACGCTTCCGCCTGACCGATGCGGGGTATGCCAGGGCCGCCGAACTGGTTGCGCGCAGCAGCTATGTCGGCGCAGCGCCGGTCACCCTCGACGCATATCTCGCCGCCGTCCAGCGTCACTCCGTGCGCCAGGCATCGGTATCCAGGGCAGATATGGCTGCTGCCTTCGGCGACCTGGTCGTCCCTTCTCACCTGCTCGACGAGGTGGGCATGGCAGTCAATACCGGCCGGGCGCTGATGCTGTATGGCCCCGCCGGCAGCGGCAAGACTTACCTGGCACAGCGCCTTGGCAAACTCCTGCCAGGTGCTGTGCCGGTGCCGCACGCGATTACCGTCGCCGGCGAGATCATCCAGGTCTTTGATCCGCTCGTGCATGTCCCCGTCGATACCGCCGACGCACCGCTGCAGCTGCGCGCGACGGATCGCCGCTGGACCATCTGCCACCGCCCCGCCGTATTGTCGGGCGGCGAGTTGACGCTGTCCATGCTGGACCTGCGCTACGACGCCATGTCGGGCTTCTACCAGGCGCCACCGCATATGAAGGCCAACAATGGCATCTACATCATTGATGACCTTGGGCGCCAGTTGGTAGGCGTGAGCGAGTTGCTCAACCGCTGGATTGTGCCTCTGGACCGCGGCGTCGACATGTTCTCGCTGCAGACCGGCGTGAGATTCTCGGTGCCGTTCGATGTGTGGCCGGTGTTCTCGACGAACCTGGATCCCCAGCAGCTGGGCGACGAGGCATTCCTGCGCCGACTCGGCAGCAAGCTCTTCATCGGCCCCTTGTCGAGCGATGACTACCGCGAGGTGTACCTGCGTGCCGCCAGCGACGTCGGACTGGAAAGCACCGAAGCGGCATTCGACTTCCTGCTGGAGGGGCTGCATTTCCCCAGCAGGACACCGCTCCTGGCCTGCATTCCACGCGACCTGCTCGTGCTGGTGGCGTCCAGCGTGCTCTACCACCGCGGTCCACCGCAGGTGACGCAGGACGCGCTGCGCGGTGCCTGGAAGTGCTATTTCGGTGCGCAGGCAGTACCCGAATCCACGCGTCCCTCCGGCATGGGGATCGCATGGCAGGCCGCGCCTCAGGCCGCCAGCTGAGTGCCGGCATGCTGTCTAACGAACAACGGTAAGGGGAGTCATCATGAAAAACGCTCGAGCAATTCTGATGCTGTTCATCGCCCTGGTCGCGGGGGTCGCGGCGGTCGTCTCCGCCTCGCGGTGGCTGGTACAGCAATCTTCCAGCTCTCTCAAACAGGTCGTAGTGGCGACCAGCGACCTGAATCTCGGACAACCGCTGACCAATGCGCAACTGAGCCTGGTGAGCTGGCCAGCGGGAAGCGTGCCGCCTGGCGCGTTTGAGGACCTCAAATCCCTCGAGGGGCGCGTGGTTCGTACCAGCGTCCAACGCGGAGAGCCGATTCTCGACGCCAAGCTCGCTCCGCTGGGCACCAAAGGCGGGCTCTCGGCGGTGATTGGCCAGGGCAGGCGCGCCATCACGGTACGCGTCAATGATGTGGTCGGGGTGGCGGGCTTTGCCTTGCCAGGCAATCACGTCGACGTGATTGTCAACACCAACGAGACCGAGGCCAAGGGCGCGGGCAACGGCAGCATCTCCAAGATCGTGCTGGAAAAGATCCTGGTGCTGGCGGTAGCCCAGCAAGTCAGCCGCGACGACACCCAACCGAAAGTCGTCAATGCCGTCACGCTCGAAGTCACGCCCGAACAGGCAGAGAAGCTCGACGTCGCCCGCAGTGTGGGCACCCTGTCGCTCGTCCTGCGCAACCAGGTCGACGTCGCCGCGGTCAGCACCGGTGGCGCCACCAAGATCACGTTGCTCGGCACGCCACCGACGGAGCAGCCCGTCAAGGTGATCACGGTCAATGCGCCGCACGCGCCGGCAAGACCGCGCCCGCTTGCAGCGGCACCGGCCAGGCCGGGCCATTGCATCGGTGTGCTGGCCGGCATCCAGGGCAGTCTTGAATGTTTCTGATGGCCAGGGCGGCCGCCCAGCCAGAATCTATTTGGCAACTCTAGGCGCGATGTACAGCCTCTCCGGGGGGAGATACGAAATGAACAACGTCAATACGGAAGTCCTGAGTGGTGCCCGAGCCATCGCGCTCGCGAGCGTCGCAGGTGCAATCTTGTGCGTACCGTTGGCTGCCGCTGCCCAGGTGGCGGTCGAAGCCGGCGCCATCGCCAAATCCACCACCGCGGCGCCTGCCAAGGCAGCCATGGG
Source organism: Cupriavidus sp. MPR-AND1C (assembly GCF_058809705.1). NCBI lineage: Bacteria > Pseudomonadati > Pseudomonadota > Betaproteobacteria > Burkholderiales > Burkholderiaceae > Cupriavidus > Cupriavidus sp. MPR-AND1C. The sequence continues at coordinate 17,647 of NZ_JBXASU010000071.1, forward strand.
CGCGCCTGCCGGCGGCCCGGTGCAGATGACCATCAGCATGGCGCCCGCGCCGGCTGCCGCCGTGCCCACGGACAGCCGTGGGCCGAACTGCACCGGCGCGATCCGCAACGAGAGCAATATCATCGTGCCGGTCGGCAAGTCATCGCTGATCCCCCTGCCAGAGCCGGTACGCAACCGCACGCTCGGCAACCCCAATGTAGTCCAGGCCACCATGGTGTCGCCGCAAACCCTCTACGTGCTTGGCCGCAGCGTCGGCACCACCAACATGATCGTGCAAGGGCGCAGTGGCGGTTGCAGCATCATCAACGTGGTGGTCAACGCAGACGCCGGCGGGCTCCAGACCTCGCTGGCGCAACTGATGCCCGGCGAACCACAGATCCGTGTGCTGACCGCCGCTGACAACCTGGTGCTCTCAGGCAGCGTTTCGAACGCGCAGGCTGCGCAACAGGCCATGGAGATCGCCTATGCGTACGCCGCGGCGGCGCAGGGCGAGGGCAACAAGAAGGGCGGCGTCCTCAACATGCTGTCTGTTGACACGCCACAGCAGGTCATGCTCGAGGTCAAGGTGGCCGAAGTGTCGAAGACGTTGCTGAATCAGCTCGGTTCGGCGGTCAACCTCCAGGGCGGCTTCGGCTCCTGGAGCGGTGGCCTGGTGACCTCGCTGCTGAGCGGCGCGTCGGGCGCCATCTTCGCCAACAAGGCGAACAACCGGCCCTTCAACGTTGCCGTCGATGCGCAGAAGAATGACAGCCTGGTGAAGATCCTGGCCGAGCCGAACCTGGTCACCATCAGCGGCCAGGAAGCGAGCTTCCTCGCCGGCGGCAAGATCTATATCCCGGTGGCGCAAAGCAATGCCCTCGGTGGTGCATCCACCATCACCCTGCAACAGGAGGAGTTTGGCGTTGGCCTGAAGTTCACGCCAACCGTACTGGCAAATGGGCGCATCAATCTCAGGGTGGCGCCCGAGGTCTCCGAGCTCTCGCCCACCGGCGCCACGGTCAGCGGCAGCAGCCTGACGGGGCAGACCATCCTGCCTTTGATCACCACCCGCCGCGCTTCCACCACCGTGCAGATGCGGGACGGAGAGAGCTTTGCCATTGGCGGCCTGCTGCAAAACAGCGCACGCGGCTCGCTAAAAGCATTGCCGGGCGCCGGCGAGGTTCCCGTGCTGGGCACGCTGTTTCGCAGCACGTCTTTCCAGCAAGACCTGACCGAGCTGGTGTTCATCATCACCCCGCACCTGGTCCAACCCATGCAGAGCGCATCCTATCCGCTGCCAACCGACAGCTTCTCTACACCGAACCCGCTCGCGCTCTACCTGATGGGCAATATGGAAGGCTCCGGCAAGAAGACTGACGCACCGAGCCCGACGCCCTCGCAGCCTGCCCCGGCCGCTCCCGCGCCGACGGCTGTCCCCGCAGCGCCCGCTCCGCAGGCACCTAAGGCTCCGCTGAGCATGGTTCCGCCGGCCAAGCCGCTGGACGACGTACCCGTCATCTCCCCGCCCGCGCCCAGGGCGAGCGCTGCGGGCGTTCCGCCGGCAGACGCTACCGCCGCGCGCATCGCGCGCATCGAAGCCACCGCGGCACGGCTGGCGCAGGCGCGCGCCGCCACCACTGCCAGCCCCAGCGGCCTGGCGCCGGACAAAGCCCGCCCGGCCGAAACACCGAGCGCCAACTGAGCTGCCGAAGCGTCCGTCCACGAGGAGAACCACCATGAACAAGAACTTGAAGTACGCGCGCCGCGCCGCTGTCACGCTGGCAGTGCTTGGCAGTCTGACCCTGTCCGCCTGCATGACTTCGACGCCAAATTGGGATAAGCATTTTGGCCAGGCCGTTACCACCGTGACGCGATCCCAGATCATCAACCCCGACGCGCCCGCTGGACTGCCATCGCTGACGGGCACCGATGGCAAGACCGCCGTGGCCGCAATGACCAACTACGAGCGGTCACTGATACGCCTGCGCCCCGCCGGCACAGGTGCCGCGGGTGGCATGGATTTCGGTGCGGGGGGCTACGGCGGCATCGGCATGGCGGGCGGTGCGGGAACGCGCTGAGATCGGTTTGCTCGGGGAGACTCATCATGTCCAAATCAATGCTTCGCAGGACCGCGCTGTCGAGCCATCGCGCCCGGCAGCGCGGGGCGGTAGCGATCATCGTTGCGATCGCGCTGGTCATGCTGGTAGGCTTCCTCGGCCTGGCGCTCGACCTGGGCAAACTCTACGTCGCCAAGAGCGAGCTGCAGAACGGCGCGGATTCCTGCGCGCTGGCTGCCGCTCGCGACCTGACGGGAGCGACACCGCTCACCGTCTCGGAAGCAGCGGGCATTACCGCCGGCCTACGTAACATGGCACTGTTCCAGAGCGAGTCGGTACAGCTTGTCGCCAACCAAAGCGTGACGTACAGCGACGCATTGACCGACCCCTTCCTGGACAAGAACAGCGTCACCTACCCGCTCGCCAGCATCAAGTACGTCAAATGCTCTGTCAGCCGCGCCGGCATTGCCAATTGGTTCGCCCAGGTGCTCAACTTCCTGCCGGGCGTGAGTGTCGGGCCCCAAACCGTCGCCTCGTTCGCGGTGGCGACCACCGGCTCGGCACAGACGACCTGCGCCATCCCCGTCTTTGTCTGCAAACCCAGCACCATCAGCCCGCCACAGTCCCCCTACACCACCGGGCAGTGGCTGGTGACCAAGCTCGACTCCAGCAACAAGGGCACCTACGGGGGGGGCAACTTTGGCTGGGCGGACCTGGGCGGAGGCAACAGTGCCAGCCAGATTGCGAAGCAACTTGACGGCGCGGGACAGTGCAACCTGCCGGCCCAAGGGACATTGATTGGATCTGCCGGCAACAAGGCATCCCTGGCGGATGACTGGAACAGCCGCTTTGGCATCGTCAAAGGCTCGAAAGTGCTAGGCGTGACCGACTTTACCGGATTCACGTACAACGACACGACCTGGACGGCGAAGAGCAGCGCTTACGACGGCAGTTCCGTGGATACATCGGGCAACACTCAACCGAACTTCCTTGCCGCGCGCAAGGCCTATCGTGCCTATCAGGGCGACTCCGTTACCGGGCTGAGCACACAGGGCAATGCCGCCCCCGCCGCTTCGTACCAGAGCGGCGCGGATCGTCGCCTCGTGCTCGCACCGATTGTGGACTGCTCCGGTTTCGCCAGCCCTGGCAACCATAGCGCACCGGTGCAAAGCTGGGCCTGCCTGCTGATGATCGAGCCCATGCAAACCGGCGGAAACATCGACTCGGTGCGGCTCGAGTACCGGGGCGACTCAAGCGCGCCAGGCAGCCCCTGCGCGACCCAAGGCATCCCTGGCGCAGGGACTGGCGTAGGACCGCTAGTGCCGGTTCTCGTGCAATAGGAGGAGATCATGAAGACAAGAAAAATGCTCCTGGCGCGCCATCGCGGCGTGGCGGCCGTCGAGTTCGGCATTCTCCTGGTCCCCATGCTGCTGATGGTCTGTGGCGTGGCGGAATTCGGGCGCGCCATCTACCAGTTCGACACCCTGACCAAAGGCACGCGCTCAGCCGCCCGCTACCTGTCGCAGTTCTCCCCGCTGGATATCAGCTATCCGACGGGGCCGGCGAAATGCCTGGCCGTCTACGGCAATACCAGCTGCTCGGGCTCAGCGCTCTCGACCGGCCTCACCACGTCAATGGTGGTGATCTGCGATCGGGTCGATGCATCAGGCTGCCCCGGCATGTCATTCGCCGACGTGAGCACCTACGACAACAGCGCGGGTACCGGCACGCCGGCCGGCACGATCAACCTCGTCACGGTAAAGATCACCGGATATACGTACTCGCCCATCCAGACCTTTATCAATGCAAGCGGACTGACCTTCACCGACATCGCTACCGTCATGAGGCAGGTACTATGAAAACGCGATCCCTCTTCCTCCGGCCTGCGCGGCAGCGCGGCGCGACTGCTGTCGAGTTCGCCTTGATAGCCGGCATCTTCTTCCCCCTGCTGATCGGCATCGTGGAGTTCTCCCGCGTGCTGTTCTACTGGAACACCGCAGCCGAGGCGACACGGCTTGGCGCGCGCATGGCCGTCGTCTGCGACGCCGACGACGCGATCATCAAGACCAAGATGCGCTCACTGTTGCCACTGCTCAGCGCCTCCAACATCCAGCTCGACTATCTGCCAGCGGGATGCGACTCCGATGCGGCCACCGCGCGGAGCACCTGCCAGAGCGCAACTGTCAGCATATCCAACGTCTCGGTACGCACGTTCATCCCCTTGCTTCCGATCACGCTGACCATGCCACCCTTCACATCCACGCTGTCCCGAGAGAGCATGAACTCGTCAAGCGGTGGATCGGTTTGCAGCTAGATTGCCCGAGATTGGAGAACGCACCATGTTGAAGATCCTGATCGCATCGGAAGATGCCCAGAAACTTGACGAGATTTCCCGCCTGAGCGCAGGGATCGGGAACTACCAGACCATGTCGCTGCTGGAAGGACCAGCCCGCTTTCCGTTCCATGGCAGCCAGTTGCAGCTGGCGGATCTCCTCATCATCGAGCAAGCCGTCGTCGGAGCATCGCAGATGCATAGCATCGAAGCCTTGCGCGAGCAGCATCCCGAACTGCCTTGCATTCTTGTCACGCCCGACCCGAGCTCCGACTGCCTGATCAAGGCCCTGCGCGCGGGCGTGCGCGACGTCCTCGCGTGGCCGCTGGACAGGACGCAACTGGCGGAAGCGCTGCGCCGGGTGGAGGCCAGCCACGTGCCCAGGAATCGCGAGATGGCGCAGGTGATCTCGTTCATTTCGTGCAAGGGCGGTGCGGGCACCAGCTTCCTCGCCAGCAATCTCGGGCATGCGCTTGGCGCCCAGTTGGGAAAGCGCGTCCTGGTAATCGACCTGAACCGGCAGTTCGGAGACCTGACCTACCTTGTCAGCGACAAGCCGCCGCCCTCCACCCTCCCGGAAATCTGCAGTCAGATCGAGCGGATGGATGCGGCGTTCCTGGATGCCTGCCTGACGCATGTCGAGAGCAATTTCGACATCCTGGCCGGCGCCACCGACCCGATCAAGGCAAGCCAGATTCAGAAGGAGAAACTCGAGTGGATACTCTCAGTGGTCCAGCCGGTCTACGACTTTGTGATCGTGGACATCGGGCAGGCGCTCGACCCTCTGTCCATCGGTCTGCTGGACCGCAGCGATCGCATCTGCGTCGTCGTCGAACCAACCATCGCCTTTGCCCGCCCGGGACGCCGCCTGCTTGATATCCTGCGCGCCCTGCACTACTCGGCCGACAAGGTCCACATCTTGCTCAATCGCGAGGGCTGCCGCAATGCGCTGGCCCGCTCGGCCCTGAGCGACGTGTTTGGCATGAAGATCTTCCACGCGCTGCCCGACGATTCCTCGGCTGTCGACGAGGCAATCAGCCACGGCGAAGCGGTTGCAAAATCCCACAAACGCAGCGCCATCGCCAAGGCGATCCTGGCACTGGGTACGCAGTTCGTTGCCGCAACCGGAGCCGAGCGCCGTACGCAACAAGACAGCGTGTCGCCGTTGCGCAAGCTGATGCTGCGCACGCGCGCAACCTGAGCCACCGAGTTCCTGATTCCCTTACCGGAGATCATCATGTCAATCCGCGATCAACTGTCGAGCCCCAGCCAGCCTGCCTTCATCGCCAATGGCCATGGGGCAATCCAGTTCCCGCCGACACCGGCGAACTACCGCTCGTTCAAGCGGACCATCCATGAGACGGTGCTGGACCGTGTGGAACTGGAACGGCTGGCACGCTTCCCCCAGGAGCAGGTCCGGCAGGAAATCAACACGCTGGTGAGCATCATCATCGAGGAAGAGAAGATCCTGCTCAACGACGCCGAGCGCAGGCTGCTCACCTCGGAGGTCTACGACGAGATGTTTGGCTTCGGGCCGCTTGAGCCACTGCTGCAAGACCCTACGGTTTCCGACATCCTGGTCAACACGGCGAAACAGACCTTCGTGGAGCGGCGCGGCAAGCTGGAACTCACCGACGTTACGTTCTACGACGATGCACATCTGATGAAAGTCATCGAGAAGATCGTTTCGCGCGTCGGCAGGCGCATTGACGAAACCAGTCCGATGGTGGACGCGCGGCTGCCGGACGGTTCGCGCGTCAATGCGATCATTCCCCCCTCCGCCATCGATGGTCCCTTGCTATCGATCCGGCGGTTCGCCGTCAATCCCCTGCAGGTAGCCAACCTGGTCGAACTCAAGAGCCTCACGCCGCCGATGGCGCAACTCCTGCAAGCGCTAGCGCACGCCAAGGTGAACGTGCTGGTGTCAGGCGGAACCGGCAGCGGCAAGACCACGCTGCTGAACATCCTGTCCGGCTTCATTCCCGAGAGCGAGCGCGTCGTCACCATCGAGGATGCCGCGGAACTCCAGTTGCGCCAGCCGCACGTGCTGCGACTGGAAACGCGGCCACCGAATATCGAAGGCAAGGGTGAGATCACGCAGCGCGCCCTGGTACGCAACGCGCTGCGCATGCGTCCCGACCGCATCATCCTGGGCGAGGTGCGAGGTGGTGAGGCGCTGGACATGCTCAATGCGATGAATACCGGCCATGAGGGTTCGCTGACCACCATCCACGCCAATACACCGCGCGATGCGCTTACGCGCCTGGAGAACATGGTCAGCATGGCCGGCCTCAATCTACCACCGAAGGCAATCCGGCAACAGATATCCTCGGCAATCACCGTCATTGTGCAGGCGTCCCGGCTGACTGACGGGCGCAGGAAGATAGTCAGCATCCAGGAGATCACCGGCATGGAGGGCGAGATCATCAACATGCAGGAGATCTTTACGTTCCAGCGTACCGGTGTAGGCCAGGATGGCACGGTCAACGGGCACTTCCGCGCCACGGGCGTGTACCCGAAGTTTGCCGAACGCCTGCGCGTGTTCGGCGTGGGCTTGCCCGACGAAACCTATGACCCGGCAAAGCGCTTCGACGTCTGAACCGGACAGCGGCACAGAGAATGCGGGGAGAAGAAAATGAACTTCATATTTTATGCCTTCATCATCTTGTTGTTCGCTGCGGTGGTGCTTTGCATCGAAGGCGCCTACCTTTGGTGGAACAATTACCACGGCCCGGCGGCGAAGCGGATCGAGGCCAGGCTGCGGTCGCTGTCGGCCGGCGGGCAGGTCAGCGCGGAGACCCTGTCGATCCTGAAGGGGCGCATGCTGAGCAACACGCCGATGCTGCAGCGCTGGCTGCTGATGCTGCCTCGCGTCGGCGGGCTCGACCGATGGCTCGAGCAATCCGGGAGCACGTGGTCGGTTGCGCAGCTACTCGGCTATTGCGGGCTGGTCGCGCTGTGCGCGCTGGCGCTCGTGCCGCTGCTGCCCGTGCCACCGGTACTGGTGGTACTGGGCGCGTTACTGGTTGGCTCCTTGCCCCTCTGGCATGTCATCGCACTTCGACATAAGCGCCTCAAGCAACTGGAGATGCAACTGCCCGATGCGGTCGACATGATCAGCCGCGCGCTACGCGCTGGGCACTCCTTCTCGGGTGCGCTGGGGATGGTGGGGCAGGAGGTAAAGGATCCGATGGGCCGCGAATTCCGGACTACCTTTGAGGAGATCAATTACGGGGTCGCTCTCGACGAGGCAATGACAAACATGGCAATGCGAGTGCCGATCAACGACTTGCGCTACTTCGTGATCGCGGTACTGATACAGCGCGAGAGCGGCGGCAACCTTGCCGAAATTCTCGACACGATCGGCAACCTGGTGCGTGAACGCCTGAAGCTGTTCGACAAGATCAAGGTGCTCTCGGCAGAGGGGCGCCTATCGGCCTGGATACTGGGCCTGCTCCCGTTCGCCACCGCCGGGCTGATTCTGGTGGTGAATCCGGATTTCATGACAGTGCTATGGCAAGACCCGATCGGCCTCAAGATGGTCGGGATGGCGCTGGGAGGAATGACGCTCGGCGTCGTCTGGATGCGCCGGATCATCCGTATCCGGGTCTGAATGCACGCGACCCAGAAGTAGGCAGAATTCTCGATTCCGGAGGCGATCATGCAAGGTGTCCATACAGAGCAGGTCCTGATGCTGGTTCTCATTTTTGTGGCGGCGTTCGGCGCGGTATTCGGTCTGCTGCTGACATTCACGCCTAGCCGGGCACGCGAGAGGCTGGGGCAGATAGCCGGTACGGCCACGGGAGCCGGCACGGGGCAGGACAACGCCTGGCTCGACAACCTGGTGCGGTGGGCCAGACCCGTGTCACGCCTGTCGTTGCCCAAGGAGGGTTGGGAAGGCTCGCAGATGCGCGTGCGCTTCATGAATGCCGGCTGGCGCAGCAGCGCTGCGCCGCATCTCTACTTCGCCGCCAAGACGGTGCTGGCCATCGGGCTGCCCATGCTGGCGTTGGTAGCGGTGAGCGGCGTGCCGGCGTTCCAGGGGCAGTACAAGACCGTAGCGCTCCTGGCGGTACTAGGCGCGATTGGTTACTACCTGCCCAATGCCGTGCTATCGCGCAAGGTGGATAACCGCAAGCGCGCGGTGTTCGAGGAGTTTCCGGACGTGATTGATCTGCTCACGGTTTGCGTGGAGGCCGGGCTCGGGCTCGACGCGGCGCTGATGCGCGTGGCGGATGAACTCGCGCTGCGCTGCCCGGTACTGGCCGACGAGCTGCAATTGATGCTGCTGGAGCTGCGCTCTGGCTTCGCCAAGGACAAGGCGCTGACCAACCTGGCGCTGCGCACCGGCGTGGATGACGTGGACAAATTCGCATCCATGCTGAACCAGGCCGACCGCTTCGGCACCAGCCTCGGGGAGTCGCTGCGGGTGCTGTCCGACATGCTGCGAACCAAGCGCCGCATGCGTGCTGAGGAACAGGCCGCGAAGATTGCGCTGAAACTATTGTTCCCCTTGATCTTCATGATCTTCCCGACACTGCTGCTAGTGTTGCTTGGACCCGCATTCATCCAGATTTATCGGGTCTTGCTGCCGACCATGTCCGGCCAGTGAGCTGGCTGCCTCGCCTCGCTGGACGTCGCTCCCTCGATTGTCTCCCGGTGCAACGCCAGGGAGCCAGTCTTGCCCGGACTTTGTCCGGGCGTTTTTGCTGGCGGCACAAATAGCCCGCATGCCCGCCGGCTGGAGGCGAACAGCGCGACGCGCCCATGACGCTTGACCAGGTCTTCGCTCGCATGAAGAATACAGGCAGGCCCCTTGCCGTCGGCGCGTCGGCATTTCGCATGGAGACCCCATGAAGATCCGCATCCTCAGCGATCTGCACCTCGAACACGACACACCGGCGGCGATACCCGACTGCCCCGCCGACCTGGTGGTGCTGGCCGGCGATATCGCCAACGGCCGCGCCGGCGTCGACTGGGCCGCGCGCACCTTTTCGGGGCCGGTGGTCTATGTGCCGGGCAATCACGAGTACTACGAGAGCGCCTTCGAGCAGGTGGACGCGCAACTGGCGCAGGCCGCCGGGGCGGCGCCGCATGTGCGCGTGCTCAATGACGCGGTGGCTTGTTTCGACAACCTGGCGGGCGAGCCGGTGCGCGTGATCGGCACCACCTGGTGGACTGACTACGCGCTGTTTGGCGCCGGCCGGCGCGAGGAGTCGATGCTGGCCTGCGCTGGCGTGATGGTGGACCACCGCCTGATCGAGGTGGCAGATGGCGACGGCCTGCGGCGCCGCTTCACCACGGCCGACGCGCTGGCGCGGCACGAGGCGGCCAGCGCCTGGCTGGCGGCGCAGCTCGCCGTGCCCTTTGCCGGCAAGACAGTGGTGGTGACCCACCATGCACCGGATCTCGGCAGCCTCGACCCGCGCTTCTCCCATGACCTGGTCTCCGCCGGCTTTATCTCGCGCCGGCCGGACCTGGTTGCGCAGGCCGACCTGTGGGTGCACGGCCATACGCATACCGGCTTCGATTACCGCCTGGAAGATGCGCGCGTGGTGTGCAACCCGCGCGGCTATATCCGCCGCAAGACCGGCGAACCGGAGAACCCGGCCTTCGACTGGTGCTACACGGTGGAGCTGTAAGCCTTTCACGCGACGGCGCCCCTTGGGCCGGTACTGTCGCCCCATAGACAAAAACCCCCGCCGGCTCGCGCCAGCGGGGGTTTTTGCTACTACGGGTGATGCGGGTACAGCAGGCTGCCGTTTGGCAGGCCGGCAGATTTACATCATGCCGTCCATGCCGCCCATGCCGCCCATGCCGCCCGGCATTGCCGGAGCCGATTCATCCTTCGGCATTTCGGCAACTGCGCAGTCGGTGGTCAGCATCAGCGATGCGACCGAAGCGGCGTTCTGCAGCGCGGTGCGGGTCACCTTGGTCGGGTCCAGCACGCCCATTTCCACCAGGTCACCGTACTCGCCGGTGGCGGCGTTGTAGCCGTAGTTGCCCTTGCCGTCGATGACCTTGGCCACGACGACCGAAGCTTCTTCGCCAGCGTTCAGCACGATCTGGCGCAGCGGCTCTTCCATGGCGCGCAGCACGATCTTGATGCCTGCGTTCTGGTCGGCGTTGTCGCCGGTCAGGTTAGCGATGGCAGCGCGAGCGCGCAGCAGGGCCACACCGCCGCCGGGGACAATGCCTTCTTCCACGGCTGCACGGGTTGCGTGCAGTGCATCTTCCACGCGTGCCTTCTTTTCCTTCATTTCGACTTCGGTGGCTGCGCCAACCTTGATCACTGCAACGCCGCCGGCCAGCTTGGCCACGCGTTCTTGCAGCTTTTCACGGTCGTAGTCCGAGGTCGCTTCTTCGATCTGGGCACGGATTTGCTTCACGCGTGCTTCGATCGAGGCTGCGTCGCCGGCGCCGTCGATGATGATGGTGTTTTCCTTGCCGATTTCGATGCGCTTGGCTTGACCCAGTTCTTGCAGGGTTGCCTTTTCCAGCGTCAGGCCGATTTCTTCAGCGATCACTGCGCCGCCGGTCAGGATGGCGATGTCTTCCAGCATGGCCTTGCGGCGGTCGCCGAAGCCCGGAGCCTTGACAGCAGCGGTCTTCAGGATGCCACGGATGTTGTTCACCACCAGGGTCGCCAGGGCTTCGCCTTCGACGTCTTCAGCGATGATCAGCAGCGGGCGGCCCGACTTTGCCACTTGTTCCAGCACCGGCAGCAGGTCACGGATGTTCGAGATCTTCTTGTCGAACAGCAGGACGAACGGGTTGTCGAGGGCGACAACTTGCTTTTCCGGGTTGTTGATGAAGTACGGCGACAGGTAGCCGCGGTCGAACTGCATGCCTTCCACGACTTCCAGCTCGTCGGCCAGCGACTTGCCGTCTTCCACGGTGATCACGCCTTCCTTACCGACCTTGTCCATCGCTTCAGCGATCAGCTTGCCGATCACTTCGTCGCTGTTGGCGGAGATCGAGCCAACTTGCGCGATTTCCTTGCTGGTGGTGGTGGTCTTGGTCAGCTTCTTCAGCTCTTCAACCGCGTTCACCACAGCCTTGTCGATGCCGCGCTTCAGGTCCATCGGGTTCATGCCGGCGGCAACGTACTTCATGCCTTCGCGCACGATCGACTGGGCCAGCACGGTTGCGGTGGTGGTACCGTCACCGGCGTTGTCGCTGGTCTTGGAAGCCACTTCCTTGACCATTTGCGCGCCCATGTTCTGCAGCTTGTCCTTCAGCTCGATTTCCTTGGCCACGGACACGCCGTCCTTGGTCACGGTCGGGCCGCCGAAGCTGCGCTCCAGCACCACGTTACGACCCTTCGGGCCCAGGGTAACCTTGACTGCGTTGGCGAGAATGTTCACGCCTTCGACCATCTTGGCACGGGCGGCGTCGCCGAATACTACGTCTTTAGCTGCCATGTTCTGAATCTCCTAAATCTGTACGAATGGGGTGCGTGGATTACTTGTTCACCACAGCCATGATGTCTTCTTCGCGCATGACCAGCAGTTCCTGGCCATCCACCTTCACGGCCTGGCCGGCATACTTGCCGAACAGCACGCGGTCACCCACCTTGACGTCGAGGACGATCGAAGCGCCCTTGTCGTCCTTCTTGCCGGGGCCAACGGCGAGCACTTCACCTTGATCAGGCTTTTCGGCAGCGTTGTCGGGAATCACGATGCCGGAAGCGGTCTTGGTTTCATTGTCCAGACGCTTCACGATCACGCGGTCGTGCAAAGGACGCAGATTCATACGGACTCCTTGGTACAAAAAGTGATTTTAGGTTCACAAAAATGACCGCCAGCACTGACGGCCAGCAGAATTAGTACGCTGGGAGAGGTCTGTTAGCACTCATGCCCAACGAGTGCTAATTATAGGGACGGGGGGTAGCGTTTTCAAGTCAACGACTTGATACGTGTTTACCCTGGAATTGTGAAAATCGTTGTGGGGCCTGGCCGCGCGGCGAGATCTTTATTCGCATCCCAATGAAATCCGGACGAATTTCGTCAACGGGAAAGTTGCCCATGGATCACCAGACCAATGTCTCGGGGGCGGATCGCCACACGGCACCCGTGATGCTGCCTGCGGCACTTTCGCCTGCCGCGCAATCGTCAACGTCACCCACTTCCACGGCGGCATGACACGAGGCCACGAGGCCATCCCATTCAGAACTGCATGGCAAGAGTACAGAAGCGTTGATTTACGAGCGCGCCGGCCTGGCCAAGAATGGTCACACCAACCCTTCGCTAGTTCATTGCCAACTTATACGGAGCGCATCATGTCCCACCCCACCATGCAGGCCCTCATCGTCGAATCCGCGGGCGCGCCGTTCACGGCCGTCCAGCTTCCCAGGCCAGTGGCGGGCCCCGGCCAGGTACTGGTGCGCATCCTGGCCAGCGGCGTCAACCCGCTCGACACCAAGATCCGCGCCGGCCAGGCGGCGCACGCCCGCCACCCCTTGCCCGCCGTGCTGGGGCTGGACCTGGCCGGCGTGGTGCAAGCCGTGGGCGCGGGCGTGACGGCCTTTGCGCCCGGCGACGAGGTCTATGGCATGACCGGTGGCGTGGGCGGCCTGCAGGGCTCGCTCGCGCAGTACGCCGCGGTCGATGCCGACCTGCTAGCACGCAAGCCTGCCGCGCTGTCGATGCGCGAAGCCGCGGCATTGCCACTGGTATTCATCACCGCGTGGGAAGGCCTGGTCGACCGGGCGCGCGTGCAGCCTGGCCAGAAGGTGCTGGTGCATGGCGGCGCCGGCGGCGTGGGCCATATCGCGGTGCAGATCGCCCGCGCGCTCGGAGCGCAGGTCTACGCCACGGGCTCCGCTGCGCAGAAGGCGATCATCGAGGGCTATGGCGCCACCGCGATCGACCACGCCGCGACATCCGTCGCGCAGTATGTCGACCAATACACTGCGGGCGAGGGCTTCGACGTGGTCTACGACACGGTGGGCGGCACGGTGCTGGACAGTTCTTTTCTCGCTGCGCGCACCTATGGCGGCCATGTGGTGAGCTGCCTTGGCTGGGGCACGCACGCGCTGGCGCCGCTGTCGTTTCGCGCGGCCACGTATTCGGGCGTGTTCACGCTGATGCCGATGCTCACCGGCAAGGGCCGCGCGCACCACGGCGAGATCATGCGCGAAGCGGCGCGGCTGGCCGATGCGGGCAAGCTCGCCGTGCGGCTCGATGCGCGGCACTTCACGCTCGATACCGCCATCGACGCGCATCGCGCCATCGAGACCGGCACCGCCAAGGGCAAGCTGGTGGTGGACATTGCCGGGGACTAAGCGTGCGCGCTATTGCCCAGGCGCTCGATGGTCGCATCCAGGAAGGCGCGCAGCCGCCCCAGGCGGCGCAGGTCGCGGTGATAGCCCACCCAGACATCGCGTCCTGGCGGCGCCTCGCCCATGTCGATGGCCTGCAGCCCGCCCAGGCGCTCGGCCAGCACGCAGGGCAGCACAGCCAGCCCCGCGCCGGCCGCGCACAGCCTGGCCTGCGCCTCGCGGCTGTTGCTGCCGAATGCCACCCGGGCGTTCGGCAGTTGCCTGCGCATCCAGGCCACGTCGGGCAAGTCCGCGAAACCCGCATCCAGCGTCAGCAGGGCATGGCCCTCGCCATCGCCGGCGCGCGGCGGTGCCACGCCGGGCGCCGAGTAGAGCGCGTAGTCCATATGCATCAGCTTGCGCTGCACGATATCGGCCTCGTCGAACGCGCGGATGCGAAAGACCAGGTCCGCCTCGCGGCGCGCCAGGCTGAACAAGCGGGCGTCGGTAACCAGTTCCACCGCGACGCGCGGATGGACGCGGATAAAGTCCGCGATCACCGGCGTCAGCATGTGCACGCCAAACCAGTCGGACGACGAGATCCGCAGCATGCCGTCCAGCTCGCGCGCCTGGCCGGACAGCTGGCGCTCGAAAGCAATCGCCTCTGCCTCGATACGCTGCGCGTGGGAGAGCACGGCAGCCCCTTCATCGGTCAGCACATAGCCGTCGCTGGTGCGCTGGAACAAGGCATGCCCGACGGCATCCTCCAGCGCCTTCAGCCTGCGCCCCATGGTCGGCTGGGTCTGCCCGATCGCGCGCGCGGCGCCGCCCAGGGTGCCGGCGCGGGCGATCGCCAGGAAGATCTTGATATCGCTCCAGTCCATCCGGGGAATTTGCTGATGTTACTGACGTTACGTTTGGGAGGTGTCGGGTCCAGCGCGGCCAGGCAATTCGCAGGCGGCTGCGCGATGATGGCACGGCGGTGCGGCGGGAACAATCACGGGTTCGCGGCGGGCCGGCATCCCGTCAATGTCAGGCGGAAGGCGCCCGCCCCTCCAGGACCCAGTAGTCAGGCACTTCCCTGCTGGGACTGCGCAACACCAGCGTGCAGCCGCACTGGCGGCAGCGGTAGGCATAGGCGGCGCCGTCCTGGGCCCGCGCATTGGCGCGCGCGGCCTCCAGATCCTCGTGCGGCGGCAGGTGTCCTGGCCTGCCGGCCTGGCGCATGCATCGCTCACACGGCAACATGGATTTACCTCAGGTTGATAGGGGGCATGGTTCCATCCTGCACAGTCGGACGCAACATGGCAGCAGGCGAATTGATGCGACGCACCATAACTATAGGTACTTTTCGAGCCTTTTCCATATATATAGCGGGCCATGAGTTGCCTTGCGGCGCAACGAAACGATGCCTCGGCAGGGCCGCTGCTGCCAGGCTAGCGGACCGCCGGCGTGGGCACCGTGAGGAGGTCTCGCCGCGCATCGGGATTCGCTTCACCGCGCGCGGACGTATCGCCCGGCGGCCGTTCCCGCGGCGGCTCGGCCAGCGGCACCGTGACGACGGCGAACACGGAAAACGGGCACCAGAAAGACGGCCTGAAGAGACTCACGCTGCGGATGACGATAGCGCCGGCAAGAAACGGTGAAGGGCTCTGAAAAGCACAGGACCGGCACGGCGGCGCCTGGTCGGTCCGGCTTCAGGATTGGTAAGCCCTGCCCATCTTAACGACCGAATCGGCGGATGGTTGAGGCTGTCATCAACTATTCATGAAACCCGCAAAATACGGCGCGCACCTGGACGGAATACATCCAGGTGCCACGCAATGTACGCCGCGGCTTTACTGCCCGGAAGCCGCGTCGCGTGCCTTGCGCTTGACGGGCCGGCCCGTCTTGACGGTCTCGACCTGGGCCACGACGGCCAGCAACTGCCGCTCCGGCAGCGACTCCAGCATCTTGAGCCCGGCCCGCAGCAACTCGCTTTTCTTCACGTGCGCGCCGCCGTTCAGGCAGCGCCGCTTGAGTTCCGCCAGCTTGGCATAGTCCCACTCCGGCATGGTGAAGCTGTCGCGCACGACCTTGGCCTTGGCAGGCTTCTGTGCCTTCTCAACCTTCTCTGCTTTCGCGGCCTTCGGTGCGGCAGCCGCGGTCTCGACCGCTTCAGCCTTGGCAGCCTTGCCTGGCGTCTCCGTCTGACTGGCGCGCTTGGCCGGCTGCTTCACTGCGGTGGCTGCCATTTTCTGCGCCGCTGTGGGCGCGGGCGCACGCGGGCGCCCATTCGAAACCGTTGCCATGCATCCTCCTGTTTTGATCGCAGTGGTATCAAAACAGTATATATCGTTTATATCGTTGATTTTCGCCCGCGGCGCGAAAGGAACAAAAGGGAAAAGTATCGGCCGGCCCCGCCACGATCTTAGCCGCCGGTTAGTTCATTCTTGCGGCGAAGCGCAAGCTACCGCGCTACGTGCCAGGCGCGGACTCGCTGGCGATGGCCTGCAACGCCGCCTTGTCGGATAGCGTCAGGCGCCCGTATTCCAGGCGCAGCACGCCCTGCTTCTCCCAGTCCTTGAGCTGCCGGTTGACGCTCTGGCGGGACACGCCAAGCATATGGCCCAGGTCTTCCTGGGAGAGCTTGAGCGCGGCGGGGGCACCGGATGTCCGCACACCCGGCATGCCGTGGGTGGACAGCGCGTGCGCATGCTCGACGGCAAGCAGGCGCCGCGCCAGCCGCACCGGGAACGGCATCAGGATCACCTCGTCGATCCATTCCAGTGCGCTGCGGTAGCGCCGGCAGATCAGTTGCGTGAACTCCATCAGCCAGCGCGGCTCGCGCGCGATGAGCGCATGGAAGGTGGCGGCGGGAATCACCAGCAGTTCGCTAGCCTGCGCGGCGCGCGTGTCGTACACGCGATGCGCGTCGATGAAGAGCGAGACCTCCCCGAACCACTGCCCCGGCTCCAGCAGGCTGACCACGGCCTCGCGCCCGTTCTGCGCCGTGCTGCTGACCTTGATGGCGCCGCGCTCCACACAGAAGAGCGCGTCCGGGTTGGAGCCGTAGGTAAACAGCACCTCACCCTTGACCAGTTGCCGTCGCATGGCATGCGACCGGAGCAGTGCTTCGAGCTCGGCCGAAAACTGCCCAGCGGCGGTGTCGTCTTCGTGCGGCTGCGGTCGTGTGCTCATGCCTGTTGCCCGGGTTGCTGGTTACGCTGCTGATGCCGCTCGGGCGGTTCAGGCCGGATCGGTACGGAACCAGCCGGTGAGTGCCCATCGCGTCTTGTGGCAGGGCAATACTTCATGCGGGACCAGGTCGCTGCGAAACACCACCAGCCGCGCGCGCTGCGGCAGCACGCGATGCAACTCGGTGGTGCCGTCATCCTGCCCGTAGAGCGCGAGCTCGCCGCCATCGCGCTCGCTCCATTCAGGATTGAGGTAGAGCACCAGCGAAATCTTGCGATGCAGGGTCGCGCGATGCTGGTCCACGTGCTTCTTGTAGGCGGTGCCGACCGGATAGTGCGAGAAGTGGAATTCCTCGCGCTTCAAGCCCAGGAAGTAGCGCTCGTTCAAGGCCTCGCGCAAACCCGCGGCCCAGGCCTGGAAATCCGCCCGCGCCGCGCCGGCGGGCGCGTCGTCGAGCCACAGGATCGAATCGCCGCGAATGCCCGCGTCGCGGGCGGTGGCTTCGCCCCGCCCGATGCGGGCCGGATGGAACAGGCCGGCCTCCCACGCCGCGCGGCTCTCGGCATGCAGCCGCGCCGCCAGCGTGGTGTCGATGAGGTCGTCGCACACGGCCCAACCGTGCGCTTCCAGGGCAACAAACAAAGGTTCCAGGGCTGACATGGGTGGGAGACTTCGTGCTGGGGAAACGTCAAAACAAAAAGGGCCACCTGGACAACAGGAGGCCCTTGGCGCGCAGGCGCGCATTTTAACAGCCCCGGGGCGCAGCCATGCCGGCCGCCGGCCTACGACAACCCGCCGCTGTCGAGATACTCCAGCGCCAGGCTCACCGCGCGGCGGGCCTTGAGCACATAGATCACCTGCCGGTCACGCACGACCAGGGCCAGCACATCGGCCTGCATCAGTTCATTGAAATGGTGGCTGGCGCGCGGCAGGCTCAGCCCGGCGACGCCAGCCAGGTCGAACGCCGGCATGCCGGCTTCACCCGCCTCCAGCAGCGCGCGGCAGATGGCGGCACGCGCTGGCACTGTCAGCAGCGCGTATGTCAGTGTGCTTTCTTGATCGGTCTCCATGGCCACGCCTTCCCGCTCGTCGTCCAGATGTCATGTAGTTATATGCGTCGGCCGGCCGTGCGGATTGCCGCAGCCCATCCGCCGCGACCGCCTGACACCTACTTTCTACGCGGCAGGCACAGCAAATGCAACCTGCCGAGGCTCGCTTGCGCACAATTACCCAAGATTACAACAGGCTGCGACCGCTTGCCCGTGGCGGCTCACGCGGCGCCGGTGCGCGCACTGCGGCGCTGGCGCTCGCTCGCCCTCGCTCGCCCTTTGATGCGCCGCACAACCCGGCATCCACCCGCTGCCAGCTACCCTAACAGGCACGCGCGCCCGCCGCGAGCCGCATCCGTGGGCGTACTTCGCGCATCACCTGCCGGCATAAATCGTAACGCGCCCGGCGCATCGGCGTAAGCAAGTGAAATATTCAGTCATGCGCAGCGCGTTTCACACGTTCCCGCGCCGCACTATCCTTGCCATATGCCGCGCCTGCGCGGCGCCGCGCTCTCGGCGTGCATGCGCGTGGAAACCAACCCGCCATCCCGGGCAGGAGCCGGCAAACAACGGCATCGCCTCACGAAAGTCCGCATGACCATCGCTTGCTTCTCGCCTCCATGAACGCCGCGCGTTTGCTCTCGCCGCACCTGTTCTGCCTCGCCCTGGCGTCTGCCTGGATGGGCGGTTGCGCGGTCGGGCCGGACTATCAGCGCGCCCCGGCCGAGACCCCCGCCGCGTATCGCGAGGCCGTGCCGGACGATCACCAATGGCAGGTCGCCGAGCCTCGCCCGGTGGATCTGACCCAGGCCTGGTGGGTGGGCTTCGACGATGCCCGCCTGAATGAGCTGGTGGGGCAAGCCAACGCAGCCAACCAGAGCCTGCGCCAGGCCGAGGCCCAGTACCGGCAATCCCGCGCGCCGGCCAGTGCCGCCGACCTTGCCGCTGCGCGCCTGACGATCCAGGGCGAGCTGGTGCAGGACTATATCCAGCTGCGCGTCACCGACGTGCTCAAGGCACTGTATGCCCTCGCCCTGCCCGCATATGAGGAATCGCTCAAGCTGACCCAGAGCCAGTTCCGCGCAGGCGTAGCGACCTCGGGCGACGTGGCGCCGGCGGCCTCGGTGACCAGCGCGCAGGTCAAGCGCGAGGACGTGCCGATCGGCCTGTCCTGCGTCGGCACGGTGCAGGCAATGGCCACGGTGACGGTCAAGCCACGCGTGGACGGCCAGCTTGACCGCGTCGGCTTTGTCGAAGGCCAGGACGTCTAGGCCGGGCAGTTGCTGGCGCAGATCGACCCGCGCACGTTCCAGGCGCAGCTGGCCGCCGCGGTGAAGACCGACGAAGCCCTGGCCAACGTCGCCCGCGTGCAGCTCGACTACACCACCATCACCGCGCCGCTGTCCGGGCGCGTTGGCGCGCGCCCGGTCGACCCGGGCAATATCGTCCACGCCGCCGACGCCAACGGCCTGGTGGTGATCCGCCAGATCGACCCGATCGACGCGGTGTTCACGCTGCCCGACGGCGAATTCCAACGCATCAACGGCGCCATGCAGGCCAACGGCGCGCCGCTCTCGGTGCAGGCTAGCGAGCGCGCCAGCGGGCAGTTGCCCGGCAACCTGCCCACGCCCCCGACCTTCCGCAAGATCAACCCGGCCGACTCGCCGATCCTGGTGCTGGCGGTGCAGTCCGACACCTTGCCGCTGACCGAGGTCAACGACTTCGCCGACAATGTGCTGGCGCAGCAGATCTCGCAGATCTTCGGCGTCGGGCTGGTCAATATTGGCGGCCAGCAAAAGACGTCGGTGCGCATCCAGGTAGATCCGCAGAAGCTCTCGGCCATGGGCATGAGCCTGGAGGACTTGCGATCCGATCCTGGTCTTGACGCACAGCTATACGCCAGCGCCAGCCGTCGTAGCGAAGTAACTGAGCATGCCGGGCCGAGCAATCGGCTCGGGTTTCGGGGTAGTGCGGCCCTCTCCTGCATGACCGTGCAGAGGGCTCGCCAGTTACTCCCGCTCCCACGAAAAGGCTGGTTTGCCCCTCGATGGCCGTGCGCTGCAGGGGGGCCTCTCTCCTTGCCACACCACGCTCCCGCATCTCCGACGCTTCTGTCGATTGCAAAAATTTGCAAACACCGAGGATGAATTCGGATTCGTCTGATTGATTCCCTATGCGAAATTCGGCTCAATGTTAGTGATATGAGACTCACCAAAATATTGCGCTGGACTTTCTATGTAGTGGTACTCGTTCTTCTCGTCTGCCACATACAAAATGCGAGATTGCGAGCGACCGCTAACCACTGCACCCGTCACAAGTCGGACAACAGCGCCTATGTCGCGGAGCAATGCATCATTGACTACTGGAAGGGATTTGTCACAGTGCGTCTACGGATCTTTCGAAACGGCGAGGACACCGTGCTCGCCGAGCGCACCTATACAGCAGACGAAAAGATTCTTGACTGGGATCTGAACGGCAAGGCTGTCTACTACGGCGTCGAGGCATCAGATGGTGATTCGATTGCCTTGCCACCGTCCCGTTTAGATCGCCTGCGCGCCCTGCTGCCGTGAAAGCCAACCACGCACATAGCGCTTACCCTATAACCGGTGGCGGTGACCATCACACACTAAGGTAAACACAGAGCCAACCAGCGGCAAGATTAACCAACTGTGGTAGCCGTGTTTTACGCCCGCAGGGGGGGG
>NZ_JBXASU010000072.1:0-38161 GCF_058809705.1 Cupriavidus sp. MPR-AND1C
GGGGGCGCGTCCGGGGTGCCGCCTTCCCGCGCGATGATGCGCAGTGGCTGCCGCGGCCTGTTGGCGCGGCGTGACACCTTTGTACCTGCTGACCGTTGCGGGGGCAGCACAGGATTAGCCGCGGCATGGCCGGCGGCGCACCTGTTTCCCGTTTAACCCCCGCCGCGCTACGCGCCGGAGGCACCTTCGAACCCTTGGCAGTCCACTGGCCAGGTAGTTGCAAGTCAATTGCAATTGCTGGGTGGAGTGCGAGGCGCATTGTAGCCGTATTTGCGCCGCTTTCGGGGGCGGATGGCAGGCGCTTTTTCGGCACCGTGCGGGTGCGCGAGCGTTTCGGCCTGACACAGCCTGTCGCCATTCTGGTGCTTCACGCGACATTTTCTGCGCTTCGTGGCCTTTCGTGCGGTCCTGTCGCGCCTTTCGCTAAAGAAGGGGAGCCCGGCTCCGATATCCGGAGATGCCGCATGCCCCCTGCATGACCGGCCATTTTCCCAAAAAGCGAATGCCATGAATCGTCTTACCCTGCGAAAAAAGCTGTGGATTCCCCTTGTACTGGCCTGGCTCGGCTTGCTGTTGCTGACCGTGATGCACGCCTTCCAGACCCGCCAGCTGCAAATGGCCGATCGCCGCGGCGAGCTGGCTAACATCGTCGACATGTCGCTCTCGCTGGTGCGCGACTACGCCGAGCAGGCGCGCCAGGGCAAGATGTCCGAGGCCGATGCCAAGGCCCAGGCCACGGCCCGCGTTGCCGCGCAGCGTTATGGCAAGGATGGCTATATCACCATCGTCGGCGCGGATTCCGTGCTGTTGATGCATCCCATCAATGCCAAGCTCAACGGCAAGAACATGAGCGACTTCAAGGATGCCAAAGGCAACGCCTTGTACGCCGATATCGCGGCCCGCGGCGCGTCGGCCGAAGGCGCGGGCCACCTGGACTACTGGTGGCCCAAGCCGGGCAGCGACCAGCCGAGCCCCAAGATCGGCTACGTGGCGCGCTTCAAGCCGTGGGGCTGGGACCTGGTCGCCGGCACGTACATGGATGACGTGCAAGCGCAGTTCCGCGCCTCGCTGTATCAATCGCTGGGGCTGCTGGTGCTGCTGGGCATCTTGATTTCCGCGGTGGCCACGCTGCTGATCCGCAGCATCCAGAGCTCGGTGGGCGGCGAGCCCGCTACCGCTGCGGCCCTTGCCTTGCGCATGGCCAGCGGCGACCTCACGGCTCGCGTCGAAACCCACCCGGACGACCGCTCCAGCCTGATGTACGCCATCGGCCATATGCGCGACCAGCTCGCCGGCACGGTGGCGGGCATCCAGCAATCGGCCGATTCCATCACCTCGGCGGCCCAGGAGATCGCCTCGGGCAATAGCGACCTGTCGAGCCGTACCGAGCAGCAGGCGGCCTCGCTGCAGCAGACCGCCGCCAGCATGGAGCAGATCACCGCGACGGTGCGCCAGAACGCCGACAACGCCGGGCAGGCCAGCCAGTATGTGGCTGACGCCTCGCAGATCGCGCAGCAGGGCGGCAGCGTGGTCAGCCAGGTGGTGGACAAGATGCGCGGCATCACCGCCAGCTCGCGCAAGATCAACGACATCATCGGCGTGATCGACGGCATCGCTTTCCAGACCAATATCCTGGCGCTTAACGCCGCGGTGGAAGCCGCGCGCGCCGGCGAGCAAGGCCGCGGGTTTGCGGTGGTGGCCGGTGAGGTACGCAACCTGGCGCAGCGCAGCGCGGGCGCGGCCAAGGAAATCAAGACGCTGATCGTCGAGTCCGTGGGCCAGGTCGACAGCGGCTCGGCGCTGGTGGAGCAGGCCGGGCAGACCATGGCCGAGATCGTCAACGCGGTCGGCCGCGTGACGTCGATCATGGATGGCATCGCCTCGGCTACCGCGGAGCAGCGCACCGGCATCGAGGAGGTCAATCGCGCGGTCGCGCAGATGGACCAGATGACGCAGCAGAACGCGGCGCTGGTGGAGCAGGCGAGCGCGGCCGCCACGTCGCTGGAAGACCAGGCCGGCGCGCTGCACCATGCCGTGTCGGCCTTCCGCCTGTCGCCTGCCTGAGCGCTGGGCGCTGGCCGGGCGCTGACCGGGCGCTCAGTGCGCCTGGCCCTACAGCAGCGATTTGCCCTGCGCGAGGATCTTGTCGCAGACCTGCTTGGTGACCTGGCCCTTGAGCCCGCCCCCGCTCAGGTCGAACTGCTTGCCGTCGCTGCCGCTCAGAATGCCCTTGGCGCCGCTGGTGTAGCCGGCGTCCGATGTGGGCGCGTCGCCGCCGATCTTGCCCAGCAGCTTGTCCTTGACCGAGGCGGCGCCGCTGGCGCCGCCAAGGTAGTTGTTCTTCACGCAGTACTCCAGGATCCCGGCGACATTGCCGGTGCTGCCCGAACTCAGCGATTGCAGCGAGGGCATTCCACTCATCCCGCCCAGGCTGCTGCCCAGGCCGCTCAGGCCGCCGGACGAACTCTCGGTGCCGCCCTGCGTGGCGCCTTTGAGCAGATCCCCGAGCTGCGCATGCGCGGCTGCCACCGGTAGCAGCGCGGCGAACAGGATTTTCACGGCGGTGGTGCGACAGGGCCTGGCGTTCATGCTGCATCCTTCTGGCGGCGTGGAGACAGTCTTCACTATAGTGCTTGCCGTAACGGCCATCGCCATTTGCTGCAGTGATGCCTTCTTCTCTCCGCTCTATCCGATTCGCAAGACGGGCACATCAAGCGAGGCTTCGCACATGCGATTGACTGTTCTGTGAGTCATCAAGGCCCGCACCGGCGATAGCGCGTTCACGGCCACCACCACCACCACCACCACCATCGCCACCACCTAGGGCAGGAACGCGCTCCAGCACCGCCCAGAGCGCCAACAGGGTAGGGTTGCTGGCATGGGCGGCGCGATACGCGCAGATATCGAATGCCGAGCACCACGTGGCGTCGCCTGCCGGCACCAGCGTGCCCGCGGCGAGCGCATCGGTCGCGGTGGTGCGCGGCAGCCAGGCCACGCCGTGGCCCTCGCTGGCCATCTTCATCAACAGGATGGCCATGTCGGCCTCATAGCAACGCGCCAGCGCACGGCGTGGCGGCGCGTCTTCGAGGATCACCTCGACGATGCGGCCGAGCGTGGTGCTGGCCGTGTAGGCCAGGTAGGGAATCGGCTTGGCGCCACTGCTGCCCAGCGAGAACAGCGGGGCGCCGCGCGCATTGGGCGCGCACAGCGGCATCAGCACGTCGTGCCCCACCGTGAGGCTGCGGAACTTGTCCGGGTCCAGCGAGACCGGCACCCGCGTGTGGTTATAGCCCAGCATCAGGTCGCAGTTGCCCTCCGACAGCGCCACCACGGCTTCCAGCACGTTGGCGGCCACGACCCGGGCATTGAACTGGCCGTAGCGCTTCTGGCATGCCTTGAGCCAGCCTGGCAGGAAGGTCAGCGACAAGGTATGCCCGGCGGCAATCTGGATGGCCTTGCCCGGCATGCGGCTTTCCTGGCGCAGCGTGGCACGTGCCTCCATCAGCAGCGTGAGTGCCTCGCGCCCGCTGGTGCAGAAGGTTTTGCCGGCCGGGGTCAGGTCCATGGGGAAGGTGTTGCGGTCGACCAGCACCGCGCCGGCCCAGTCCTCCAGCGAACGGATGCGCCGCGACAGCGCCGACTGCGTGATATGCCGCAGCTCGGCGGCGCGCGAGAAGCTGCGCGTCTTCTCCAGGACCAGCAGGTCGTCGATCCATTTCAGCTGCATGGGATGTGTCTTCGGAAGCGTCGGAACGATGAGGGAAAGCCTGCCGCCGGCCTGGCCTGGCAAGGGCGCCAGGCCGTGGCCGCAATGCGTATTCCATTTTCGCATAGCTCCATGGCCGATCCGCATTCCGGTGGCTGCCGGGCGCGCCTAAAATCTACGCTTCCCGTCAGTCAATATCGCCCTTGGGCGAAGCCAGATCCAGCATGACAGGGGCGCGCAAGCAAGCCGGCAGCCAAAGCGGCTGCGCCCCGGAACGTTCCGACTCTACCTCGGCAGTTAACGTCTTCGACGCTATCCGGAGCTACCCTGATCATGTTTATCCAGTCGCTTTACCGTACCCGCACGTTGCAGTGGCCAGCCCGTTCATTCCGTGGGGGCAAGCGGGCACGCGCCGGCCTGCTGCTGGCGCTGGCCGCGGGCGCCGTTACCATCACCACGCCAGCCGCTGCCGCGGACTACCCCGACCACGCGGTCCAGCTGGTGCTGTCCTTCCCGCCGTCCGGCGCCACCGATGTGCTGGCGCGCGCGGTGGGCCAGCGCCTGTCCACGGTGCTCAAGCAGCCAGTGGTGGTGGACAACCGCCCCGGCGCCGGCGGGGCCATCGGCATGAGCTTCGCGGCCAAGGCCGCGCCCGATGGCTATACGCTTTACCTGGCCGCTGTCAGCAATGCCGCCATTGCGGCTGCCACGTATGGCAACCAGCCCGCCAGCCTCGCCCGCGATTTCGTGCCCATTGCCGGCATCGGCACCGTGCCGCATATCCTGGTGGTGCCGGCCTCGTTGCCGGTGCATTCGGTGCCTGAGCTGGTCAGCCTGCTCAAGGCGTCTCCCGGCAAGTACAACTTTGCCTCGCAGGGCTCCGGCACGTTGTCGCACCTGGAGTCGGAGCTGTTCAAGCTGCGTACCGGCGTGGACGTGGTGCACGTGCCGTACAAGGGCAGCGCCTTCGCGCTGCCGGACCTGATGGCAGGCCGGGCGAGCATGATGTTCGACAGCATTCCCTCGGCCCTGCCGCACGTGAAATCCGGCAAGCTGCGGTTGCTGGCGGTCGCGTCCGAGCATCGTCTGAGCGCCTTGCCCGATGCCCAGACGGTGACCGAGGCCGGCATCCGGGACTTCCGTGCCGACAACCTGTTTGGCCTGGTTGCGCCCAAGGGCACGCCGCCGCAGGTGCTCAAGCAACTCTCTACCGCGATGAAAGACGTACTGGCCTCGCCGGAGCTGGCCGCGGCCATGGACGCACAGGGCGTGCAGATCAAGTACACGGCACCCGAGCCATTCGGCCGCATGATCGGCGACGAGATGCGCGCGTGGGAGAAGGTGGCGCGCGCGGCCAGCGTCAAGATCGAGTAGCCGCCGCGCAAGAACAAAGCACGAACGCATCTGGCCGGCGCTGCCGTGCAAGCCGCTGGCCAGAACCTCCAACCCTCCAACCCTCAGAGCCTCGCAAAGCCATGACCAATTTCTGGAATTTCCCCTATCCCTCGCAACGCGTGCCCGTGCTGGCCGACAACGTGGTGGCCACCTCGCAGCCGCTGGCGGCCGCGGCAGGCCTGCGCATGCTGGCCCGTGGCGGCAACGCCGTGGACGCGGCGCTGGCCACGGCAATTGCGCTGACCGTGGTCGAACCGTGCATGAACGGGATCGGCGGCGATGCCTTTGCACTGATCTGGGACGGCAAGGAGCTGCATGGCCTGAACGCCAGTGGACGGGCGCCGGCGGCGTGGACGCCGGAGTATTTCTCGCGCTACGGCAGCATGCCGGTCAACGGCTGGGACACCGTGACCGTGCCTGGCGCCGTTTCCGGCTGGCGCGCCACGTGGGAAAAGTTCGGCAGCCTGCCGTTTGCCGAGCTCTTCGAGCCCGCGCTGGAGTACGCGCGCAACGGGTTCCTGGTCTCGCCCACCGTGCACCGCCAGTGGCAGGCACAGGTGCCCGTGCTGATCGACAAGCCTGGCTTTGCCGACGCCTTCGCGCCGAACGGGCGCGCACCGCTGCCGGGCGAGCGCTTCATCTGCACGGGCCAGGCGCAGACGCTGGCGCGCATCGCCGAGACCAAGGGCGACGATTTCTATCACGGTGAGCTGGCCGGGCGTATCGCCGCGCATGCGCGCGCCACCGGCGGCCTGATCACCGAGGCCGACCTGGCCGCCCATCGCGCTGACTGGGTCCAGCCGATCAGCATGTCCTATCGCGACCTGGAATTGTTCGAGATCGGCCCGAACGGGCAGGGCATCGGCGCGCTGATGGCGCTGGGCATGCTGGAGCATTTCGATGTCGCGGCCATGGGCGTGGACTCCGCCGCCGCCATCCATGTGCAGGTGGAAGCCATGAAGCTGGCGTTTGCCGATCTGCACGCGTACGTGGGCGACCCTGCGGCAATGACCGAGGTGCAGGTCGCCCACCTGCTCGATCGCAGCTACCTGGCCAGCCGCGCCAAGGCCATCGACCCGGAGCGCGCGGCGGCAGCCGGCCCGGGCAAGCCCCACAGCGGCGGCACCGTGTACCTGACTACCGCGGACAAGAGCGGCATGATGGTGTCGTACATCCAGTCCAACTTCAAAGGCTTCGGCTCCGGCGTGGTCGTGCCCGGCACCGGCATTGCGCTGCACAACCGTGGCTGGGGCTTCAATCTCAAGCCGGGCCACCCCAACCAGGTAAGCCCTGGCAAGCGGCCGTTCCACACCATCATCCCTGGCTTCCTGATGCGCAAGGGCGTGCCGCTGGCCAGCTTCGGTGTGATGGGCGGCTCGATGCAGGCGCAAGGCCACCTGCAAATGGCCAGCCGGCTCGCGGATTTCGGCCAGAACCCGCAAGCCGCGTGCGATGCGCCTCGCTGGCGCGTGCTGGACGACAACGCCACCATCGCGGTGGAGTGGAATTGCCCGGCCGCCACCGTGGAAGGCTTGCGTGCGCGCGGCCACAAGGTGGACGTGGCGCCGCAGGGCAACCTGGAATTCGGCGGCGCGCAGATCGCGATGCGCCTGGAGGATGGCTACGCGGCGGCTTCGGACCACCGCAAGGACGGCTATCCGCTGGGGTTCTGAGCACGTTTCCTGCCTGCCGGCTGGCGGCACCGGCGTGGCTCGCGCGCCAGCCACGGAAAAAAATGCTCCGGTGCGTGGTCCAGGGCACATTAAACGGCCGTATCACGCGCCTACACTGGCGCCATCCCTTCGAGGAAGGCCGCCATGAACAAGCTAAGGTCCAGCCGTCTGCTCGATCGCATCTCGCCGTCCGTGCTGGCCGACCTGCGCCGCATGCGTGCCGTCACCGAAGCCGAGCGCGCGCTGGCCGCGCAGGCCGCGGCAAGTGGTGCGGGTGGCGCGGGTGCCGTGGAATGCGATAACAACCCGCTAAACGATGCTAACTACGTCGAAATAGCGCGCTATGATCCAAGGCGCGGCAGATTTGTGATGGAGCGCCGCCGCGCCAGCCAGCGCGTTAAATAGGCGCTCGCCAGCCAATCTGAACGCGATGCCGCACGCGCCAGGCCAGCGCCAGGCCCGGTAGCGCTGGCGGTGGCCTGCACGGCACACCCCCCTCCAACCCCCTTCTTCGGCTGGCGGCTGAGCCCATGGCCGGAGTTGGTATAATCGCCCACTACCCCAAACATGCCGCCTGGCGCTGCGTGCCGGGCTGTGGCGACAAGCCAGGCCCAGGCAGCAAAGCAGCACGGCGGTCCAACGCGTGACGAGGAGTTACGTGGCCGGAACAGAAATCGCAGTGCAAACCGTCCCGCAAGCGGGCCATGCCGTATCGTCCGGCAGCTCATTCCATACCGCCCTCAAGATCCTGCCCGCCGCGCAACGCGAGGCGATGTTCGAGATCTATGGCTTTTGCCGTGCGGTGGACGATATTGCCGATGGCGATGGCCCGCGCGCCACGCGCCTTGCCGGGCTCGACGCCTGGCGCGCCGATCTTGCCGCCTGCTACGCCGGCACGCCGCCGGCGGCATTGCGCGGGCTGGCCGCCCAGATTCAGCGCTTCGGCTTGCAGCAGGAGGATTTCCTCGCCGTGATCGATGGCATGGCCATGGACGTGCACGCGGATATCCGCGCGCCGGACAACGCTACGCTAGATCTGTATTGCGACCGCGTGGCCAGTGCGGTGGGGCGCCTTGCCGTGCGCGTGTTCGGCATGGAGCGTGATGCCGGCGTAGCGCTGGCGCATCATCTTGGCCGCGCATTGCAGCTGACCAATATCCTGCGCGATATCGACGAAGACGCGGACCTGGGTCGTGTGTACCTGCCGGCCGAAGCGCTGCTGGGCGCGGGCGTGCCGATCGGCACGCCGCATGCCATCGTCGGGCATCCCGCCGTTGGCCGCGCGTGCCTGGAAGTCGCGCAGCAGGCGCAGGCGTACTACGACCAGGCATTCGCCATCATGAACGCGGCGCCGCGCCGCACGGTCCGTTCGCCGCGCATCATGGGCGAGGTTTACCACGTGATCCTGCAGCGTCTGCTGGCCCGCGGCTGGACCAACCCGCGGGCGCGGGTGCGCGTGCCGCGCGCGCGATTGCTATGGATTTTGCTGCGGCATGGCCTCGTGTGAGGTGAATCCGCCGATTGACTGCCGCCCACGGCCGCTCACGGCCGCGTGCGGCATTGCCGTAATTGCGTTGTTGAAAAGAGGACATCGAAACCGATGAGCCAAGTTGCACTATCCCCCAATTCGAATGAGCCCGCGCATGCCGCGCCCGCGCCAGACGAGTTGGAAGGCACGCTCGACCGCGCGCTAGACGCCTTGCTGGCCACCCAGCGGCCGGACGGCCACTGGGTGTTCGAGCTGGAGGCCGACGCGACGATTCCGTCGGAGTACGTACTGCTGGTGCACTATCTGGGCGAGACCCCGGATACCGTGCTGGAAGCCCGTATCGCGCGCTACCTGCGCCGCATCCAGAATGCCGATGGCGGCTGGCCGCTGTTCCATCAGGGCCGCTCGGACATCAGCGCCAGCGTGAAGGCGTATTTCGCGCTCAAGATGATTGGCGACGACACCGAATCCGAGCCGATGCGCCGTGCCCGCGCCGCCATCCATGGGATGGGCGGTGCCGAGGCCAGCAATGTCTTTACCCGCACGCTGCTCGCGCTGTTCGGCGTGATGCCGTGGCAGGCGGTGCCGATGATGCCGGTGGAGATCATGCTGCTGCCGCTGTGGTTCCCGTTCCACTTGTCCAAGGTTGCATACTGGGCCCGCACGGTGATCGTGCCGCTGCTGGTGCTCAACAGCCTGCGTCCCCAGGCCAGGAACCCGCGTGGCGTGGGCATCGACGAATTGTTCATCCGTCCTTGCCAGGCAGCCCGGCTGGCCCCGCGCGCGCCGCACCAGAAGCGCGTGTGGTTTGGCCTGTTCCGTGTGCTGGACGCCGGCTTGCGCGTGGCGGAGCCGTTATTCCCCCGCAGCCTGCGCGCGCGCGCCATCGCCCGCGCGGAAAAATTCGTGCGCGAGCGCCTGAACGGCGAGGATGGCCTGGGTGCGATCTTTCCGGCCATGGCGAATGCCGTGATGATGTTCGACGTGCTCGGCGTGCCGCGCACTGATCCCGATGTGGCGGTGGCCCGCGCCTCCATCGAGAAGCTGCTGGTGGTGCATGGCGACGAGGCCTATTGCCAGCCGTGCCTGTCGCCGGTGTGGGACACCTCGCTGGCCAGCCACGCCTTGCTGGAAGTGGGTGGCCCGCGAGCCGAGGCGGCCGTTGAGCGCGGCTTGCAATGGCTGCGCCCGCTGCAGGTGCTGGACGTGCGCGGCGACTGGATCGTGCGGCGCCCCGACGTGCGTCCCGGCGGCTGGGCTTTCCAGTACGCCAACCCGCATTACCCGGATGTGGACGACACCGCCGTGGTGGCGATGGCCATGGACCGCGCGGCGCGCACCGGTGCAGCCGCACCGGCCGTGGCACCGGCCAGCCATCTTTCACGCTATGAAGAGGCTGTCAGCCGTGCGCGCGAGTGGGTGGCGGGCATGCAGAGCGGCAACGGCGGCTGGGGCGCGTTCGAGCCCGAGAACACGCATGAGTACCTGAACAATATCCCGTTCGCGGATCACGGCGCCTTGCTCGATCCGCCCACCGCCGACGTGTCGGCGCGCTGCCTGTCGATGCTCGCGCAGCTGGGCGAGACCGCGGCCAGCAGCGAAGCCTTCCGGCGCGCCCAGCGTTACCTGCTCGACGAGCAGATGGCCGACGGCAGCTGGTATGGCCGCTGGGGCACGAACTATGTCTACGGCACATGGAGCGCGCTGTGCGCGCTCAATGCTGCCGGCATGGCGCCCGAGGCGCCGGAAATGCGCCGCGCCGCCGACTGGCTGATCTCGATCCAGAACGCCGACGGCGGCTGGGGCGAGGACGGCAGCAGCTACCGCCTCGACTACCAGGGCTACGAGACCGCGCCGAGCGTGCCGTCGCAAACCGCCTGGGCGGTGCTGGGCCTGATGGCCGCGGGCCAGGTCGATCATCCGGCCGTGGCGCGTGGTGTGGACTACCTCATGCGCATGCAGCAGGCCGACGGCCTGTGGAGCGAGGCGCGGTTCACCGCGGTGGGCTTCCCCCGTGTGTTCTACCTGCGCTACCACGGCTACGCGCGCTTCTTCCCGCTGTGGGCGCTGGCGCGCTACCGCAACCTGCGCCGCGACGGC
The DNA here is from genome assembly GCF_058809705.1 of Cupriavidus sp. MPR-AND1C. Classification (NCBI taxonomy): domain Bacteria; kingdom Pseudomonadati; phylum Pseudomonadota; class Betaproteobacteria; order Burkholderiales; family Burkholderiaceae; genus Cupriavidus; species Cupriavidus sp. MPR-AND1C. Next base: position 10,364 of record NZ_JBXASU010000072.1, read on the forward strand.
ACGCGGGCGGTGGCGTGGGGGATGTGACCGCGCCAAGCTTTGCGCAACGCCGCGCTGGTCCCACGCTGGTGGTGACTGGCATGCGCTTCGAGGCCGGCATCGCCGCCGGCCCCGGCGTTGAAACCTTGCACGGCTTGCGCGCCGAAGCCTTGGCGCAAGGCCTGCGGCAACGCCTGGCGCGTCCCTGCGCCGGCGTGATCAGCTTTGGCGTGGCCGGCGGGCTGGATCCCGCGCTGTTGCCAGGCCGGGTGATCGTCGCCTCTGCCATCCATGATGGGAATCGATTGCGGCCCGTTGACGCCAGCTGGTCGCGCTCGCTTTCGCTTGCCTTGCCCGAGGCCATTTCCGGCGTGCTTGCCGGCGCCGACCAGGCTGTGACCTCGGTGGCGGCCAAGACGGCATTGCATGCGGCCACCGGTGCGCTGGCGGTCGACATGGAGTCGCATATCGCGGCGCGTGTCGCCGAGGAACTCGGGCTGCCGTTCGCCGCCTGCCGGGTGGTGATCGATCCCGCGCAGCGGGACGTGCCGCCCGCCGCGGTGGCCGGCATGGGTCCCGATGGCAGCACCGACATCTGGGCATTGCTCAAGGCGCTGCTGGCGGGGCCGGGACAGGTGCCGGACCTGATCCGGCTGGGCAGGGATGCGAGGCTGGCCAGGCTTGCGCTGCTGGCCGCCAGGGGCAGGGTGGGGATGGGATTCGGCTTAGCCCTGGGATAAGGCCTGGGCCAGACAGGGTCAAGCCAGGTTCAAGGCTTCTTCGCTTCGCCTTCCGGCGTTTTGTCTTCCGTGCCAGCAGGCGCGGGGGTGGCGGCAGGCGCCCCGGGTGCGCCAGGCGCGGGCGCCGCGCTTTCGGCCGGCGCGTCGGTATCCTCATAATCCGGCAGTTTCCCTCCGCCGCCCTGGATCAGGTACTGCCTGCGCTGGCGGTATGCATCGCGCACGAAGCTGTACTTATCCAGCGCCGCCAGCGACAGCAGGTCGGTCGCGCCAAGCGCATTGGTCCGTGCGTCCAGGAAGCCCAGGCCCCACAGGCCCCACTTCACGTTTTCATCGTTTACCCACGTGGTCGGGGACAGCTGGAAGTTCACATACAGCCCAATGCCATCACGGATCGAGCTGGGGCCGAACAGCGGCAGGACCAGGTACGGGCCGGCCGGCACGCCCCACACGCCGAGCGTCAGCCCGAAGTCCTGGGAGTGCTTGCTGATGCCGGCTGGCGTGGCGATATCGATCAGGCCGCCAATGCCCAGCACGGAGTTCACCGCCACCCGCATGAAGCTCTCCGCCGCATCCACGCCCTTGCCTTGCAGCAAGTTGTTGACCGTATTGCCGACGTCGGCGAGGTTCGAATAGAAATTGGTGACCGCGGTGCGTACCGGTTGCGGCGTGACGGCGCGGTAGCCCTTGGCCAGCGGCGTCGCCACGTACTCGTCGGCCTTGTCGTTGACCTTGAAGACAACGCGGTTGAGCGGCTCCAGAGGGTCATCGGGGCTAGCTTGCGGGCCGCTGGCGCAGGCTGTGAGCAGCAGCGAGAACGAGAGCGCCGGCAGGAGGCGAGAGAGGCGAGACAGGCGAGAGTCGGGGTGATTCATTGTTCTATGGAGACGAGACATCAATGGGCCGGACCAGTGGCGGGGGCCGACCGCTCGCGCGGCCGCCCCATCAGGATCGGCTGAAAGAATACGGCACCGACCAGCGTGCATCCTAGCGCGAGTGCCAGCAACTTGCCCATGCTGGCTGTGCCCGGATGCTGGGACAGCCACAGGCTGCCGAAAGCGGCGGCGGTGGTGGCGGCGCTGAACAATACGGCGTGCGTCAGCGGGGATTGCAGCAGTTGCGTCTTGCCCTCGCGCCACGCGATCACATAGTAGATCTTGAAGGCCACGCCGATGCCGAACAGCAGCGGCAGCGCGATCACGTTGGCGAAATTGAGCGGAATGCCGAACACCACGCACAGCTCCAGCGTCACCAGCGCGGACACCAGCAGCGGCACCAGCGTGCGCAGCACATCACCCACGCGGCGCAGCGTGATCCACAGCAGCAGCGTGATCGACAGCACGGCCCACACGCCGGCCTGGGCAAAGGCCGTCATGATGGTGTCGGCGGAGCCTCGGATCGAGATCGGGCCCCCAACCGCGGTGGGCTCGACGCGCTGGACGGCGTCGATAAAGCGCGTGAGCGCGGCGTCGCGCGCATCGCTGTCGCTGGTGCTGGAAGCGTCTCCCGGCGTGGCCGCGACGGGAAGCTTGGGGCTCACGCTGACGAGCGCCTGGCCATCCGGGGCAACCCAGTCGCGCACCAGTGCCGGTGGCAGCGTTTCGCGGGTGATCGGCTGTGGCGCCAGCGCGCGCTGCAGGCGCGCCAGCGCCAGGCGCAGCGGCTGGGCGATGGCTTGCTCGGCGCGCTCGCGGGTGGCCGCGTCCGCGGCGGCCAGCTTTTGCAGCGAGGCGGCCAGGCGTGCCGCCTCTGCGGCGCCCGGTCCGGGGTGCTCGTCCGCGGCCAGCGCGAGCTGGCGTGCCGCGTTCTTGAGCGAATTGACTAGCCTGGCATCGTTGGCAGGGGTGGCCGTTGCCTGCGTCAGCACCGGCATCAGGCTGGCCGAGGCTGCGGCGATCAAGGCGAGCCGCGCCGGCTGGTCGTCGGGGATGAAGGTCTGCAGCGTGACGGTGCGCGAGACTTCCGGCAGCGCAACCAGGCGGGCGGCGGCGGTCTGCGCGGCGGCCAGCGAGGGCGCCAGCACGCTGACGTTGTCGGTGCCGGCCTGGGGCGCATCCTTGAGCGAGAGCAAGGTGGCCATCGACTCGGAATGCGGATCCTTGAGGTGCAGCGGATCGAAGTCGAAGCGCAGGTGCATCAGCAGCGGCGACCCCGCCAGAATCAGGGCGCCGGTTGCCAGCAGCACGGCCTTGCGATTGCGCTCGAAGAAATCGTCGGCGGGCGCCAGCCATTTGAAGCCAGGCACTTCAACCCGTCCCGCTTCGTCCTTCGGGCGGAACACGGTGATCAGGGCGGGCAACAGCGTGATGGTGGTGAGAAAGGCAACCAGCATGCCCACGCCGGCGATCTGGCCCAGCTCGGCCACGCCACGGTAGTTGGTGGGCAGGAAGCAGAAGAAGGCCGCTGCCGTGGAGGCCGCGGCCAGCGCCAGTGGCACGCCGACTGCCCGCGCCGTGCTGGCCAGCGCGTCCGGGATGTCGGTATGCACATGGCGTTCGGCGCGGTAGCGCACGCCAAACTGGATGCCGAAATCCACGCCCAGGCCGACAAACAGCACGGCAAAGGCCACGGAGATCATGTTGAGCGCGCCCACCATGGCCAGCCCGAGGGCAGCGGTGATGGCCAGTCCGACCGCCAGGCTGGCCAGCACGGCCAGGATCAGGCGCTTGGAGCGCAACGCCAGCCACAGGATCAGGATCACCACCAGCACCGTCAGCGCGCCATTGAAGGCCGCGCCTTCCTTGACCGAGGCAAATTCGTCGTCGGCCAGCGCCTGCGAGCCGGTCAGGCGTACCTGGGCGCCGTAGCGCTGTGCCAGGCCCAGCTTGGTGGCCGTGGCACGGATGGCATCGGCGGCATCCGCGCCGGCCTGCAGGCCAGCGTAGTCAAGCACGGGGCTGAGCGCGACGAACGCCGTGGCGGGGTGGCCCGGGGCCGGCTCCTGGCTCGAATCCACCAGCCCGGTCCAGGACAAGGCGCCCGGCTTGCCAGCGAGTACCCGGTCGACCGTATCCGCGCTCTTGCCGAGCAGCTTGGCCATGTCGCCCAGCTTGACCTGCCCCAGTTGCAGCGGCAGCGACAGCGTGGTCGACAGCGTATCGGAAAGGCCGCGCAGGGTCGGGTCGTGCGCCAGCGCGTTCAGCAGCGGCCGCGCCTGGGTCAGCTGCGACGTAACGTCGCGCAGCTTGGCGGTATCGACGAAGAGCAGGCCGTTGCGCTCGAAGAACTCGCCGCCACCGGGCTGGCTGACGGCGCGAAAGCGCTTGCCTTGCTTGGCGAGCGCGTCGGCCAGCTCATTGGCGGCAGCGTCCGCCGGCTCGGGGGCCGGCGCTTGCACTACCGCCAGGATCATCTGGTCGCGTTGGGGAAACGCGGCGCTGACGGCGGCATCGCGGCGCGCCCAGGGCTGGTCCGACTCGAGCAGGCGGCTGATATCGGTATTGATGGCGAAATGGTTGGCCACATAGACGCCGCTGACGACGCTCAGCAGCAACGCCAGCGCGATGACGGGCCACGCGCGGCGGGTGGAAAACTGGACAATGCGGATGACCAACGACGTCAACATGGGCGATATAGGAAGCAGTAACGGTGTGGCGCGCAACGACGCGCGTAGTCAACGGCGCAAAGCAGGGCGCAAAGTGGCAGCCGCGAGTATAACGGGACGGCGCGGTATGGCGCTGCGCGGAGCGCGCGCGCCGGTACGCTATACTGCCCCGGCACGTGCGCGCGGACCGGGCTGCAGCCTTGCAGCGGCGCCGCGCGGCGCGTTTCCTGTTTGATTTTCCTGGCAAGTCCGCCGGGCATTGCCGGCGGCGAACCGACTGGCATTTTCAGGTCCAAATTCGCATGAAGAAACACGGTATTGCTTTGCAGGCCCTCGTTCCCCTCGTTCCGCTTGCCGCAGTGGCCATGGTTTGCCCCGCGCAAGCGCAAACGGCCGACAGGTCCTCGCCGGACCGCCTGGTACGCGCGGCGGTCGAGGGCGTGATCGGCACCATCCAGTCCAGACCCGACACCCGCAACGGCGACCTCGCCAAGATCACCGCGGTCGTGCAGCGCCAGTTCCTGCCGTACGCCGATTTTGAGCGCACCACCCGCCTGGCGGTCGGCAGCGCCTGGCGCAATGCCACGCCCGAGCAGCAAAAGCAGCTCTACGAGCAGTTCCAGACCTTGCTGGTGCGCAGCTATGCGGTGTCGCTGTCGCAACTGCGCGAGCAGAACGTGAAGTTCAGCTACAAGCCGACGCTGGCCGCCAGCGGCGCCACGGATGTCGTGGTGGAGACGCGCGTGCTGAACAACGGCGATGAAATGCAGATCGATTACCGCCTGCAGCGCAGCGGCAACGGCTGGAAGATCTACGACATCAACATGATGGGCGCCTGGTTGATCGAGGTGTACCGCCGCCAGTTCGCCGATATCGTCGCACGCAACGGCATCGACGGCCTGCTCAAGTACCTGGCCAACCACAACGCGCGCCAGTCCGCCGACGCCTGAGCTCGAGTCTGAGCGCCGGGCCCGAGCCAGCGCATCAGCGACAGCACCAGACACAAAAGGCTCGCTCCCGGGTACGCGCGGTACCCGGGAGCGAGCCTTTTTGCTGGCCAGCCTTTTTCGGCTTAGAGGCCATTTCAAAAAGATTCTGGCGTCGTTGCGCGGCCTTGGCCGTACCACTTGTACTGTCTGCGGCCGCGCGCCTAGCCAGAACCGCTTCGCTTCATTTTGAAACAGCCTCTTAGTGCGCGGCAGCTTTGCGTGACGCGGCGTCGTTGGCTGCCTTGGAAGGCTTCGCGCGGCCGATCTCTTCGAGCTTGATCTCCACGTGCTTCGAGAACACGTACTCGGCCGGGCGCTGCTTGGTCAGGTCGATATCTGGCGCCATCGGGCCCGACGTACGCACGCCGCGCAGGCTCACGCCCAACGCCTTGAGCGGGTGGGCGATGGTGTCCGCTACCGCGGTGGCCTCGAAGCCGCTATGGACCATGCAGTCGGCGCACTTCTCGTAGTGGCCCACACCATAGGCGTCCCAGTCAGTGCCTTCCATCAGTTCCTTGAAGGTGTCGACGTAGCCTTCACCGAGCAGGTAGCACGGACGCTGCCAGCCGAACACGGTGCGCGCCGGATTGCCCCAGGGCGTGCACTTGTAGGTCTGGTTGCCGGCCAGGAAGTCCAGGAACAGCGTGGACTGGCTGAACGCCCAGTTCTTGCCGGCGCGGCCGCGCGACAGGATGTCGCGGAACAGCTGGCGGGTCTTGCCGCGGTTCAGGAAGTGCTGCTGGTCGGGCGCGCGCTCGTAGGCGTAGCCCGGCGAGACGGTGATGCCGTCCACGCCCATGGCCTTCACGGAGTCGAAGAAGCGGGCGACTTTTTCCGGCTCGGCATCGTTGAACAGCGTGCAGTTGATGTTGACGCGGAAACCGCGCTTCTTGGCCGCGGCGATGGCTTCGACGCAACGGTCGTACACGCCTTCCTGGCTCACCGAGCGGTCATGCATCTCGCGGTCGCCGTCCAGGTGCACCGACCAGACGAAGTACGGGCTCGGCTCGTACTGGTCCAGTTTCTTTTCCATCAGCAGCGCATTGGTGCACAGGTACACAAACTTGCGGCGCGCAATGATGCCCTTGACGATGGTGGGCATGTCCTTGTGCAGCAGCGGCTCGCCACCGGCAATGGACACCACCGGCGCGCCGCATTCGTCCACCGCGCCCAGGCACTGCTCGATCGACAGGCGCTGGTTCAGGATGGGATCCGGATAGTCGATCTTGCCGCAGCCGTTACAGGCCAGGTTGCAGCGGAACAGCGGCTCGAGCATCAGCGCGAGCGGGTAGCGCTTGTTGCCCGAGAGGTGCTGCTTGACGACATAGGCGCCCACGCGGGCGACCTGCAAAAAGGGAATGGCCAAAATGTACTTCCTTGTTATTGGGGCGCCCGGGCGTTAGCCAGCGGCGGTTTGCGGGTCCGGCTGCGGCGCGGCTTCGGCGGTGGCCGTGCCGGCTGCCTGCCTGCGCGGCGGCGGATCGGCCAGCTCAGCCGGCAAGCGGAATTCGGCGTGCTCCTCGCGGCCATCCATGACCGACAAGTCCACCGGTCCGAGCTGGCGCAACGTGGCGATCACGTCATTGACCATTTCCTCGGGGGCGGAGGCGCCGGCCGTGATCCCGACGACTTCGACGCCGCGCACCCACTCGGGGTTCAGTTCGCTGCCATCGGCAATCAAATAGCTGGGCACACCGCTCTCCGTGCCGATTTCACGCAGGCGGTTGGAGTTGGAACTATTGGTGGCGCCGATCACAAGGATCACTTCCACCTGCTTGGAGAGCTCGCGCACGGCGCTTTGGCGGTTTTGCGTGGCGTAGCAGATGTCACGCGTATCCGGTCCAATGAGATTAGCAAAGCGCCGGCTCAGGGCGGCAATTATATTACGTGTGTCGTCCACGCTGAGCGTAGTCTGGGTCACGTAGGCGACCGGGGTGTCCGCGGGCAGGTCGAGCAGCGCGACTTCCGCTTCGCTCTGCACCAGGATTACCTTGCCGGGAATTTGTCCCATCGTGCCCTCGACCTCCGGATGGCCGGCATGGCCGATCAGGATCACGGTGCGGCCGCTGGCGGCGTACTGGCGCCCCTGGGTGTGGACCTTGATCACCAGCGGGCAGGTCGCGTCGATCGAGTGCAACTGGCGGGCCTTCGCATCGCTCTCGACTTCCTTGGAGACACCATGCGCGCTGAAGATGGTGACGGCGCCGGTTGGCACTTCGTCCAGTTCTTCGACGAATTGCGCGCCCTTGCGTCTCAACCCTTCGACCACGTGCTTGTTGTGCACGATTTCGTGTCGCACGAACACCGGGGCTCCGTGTTTGACGAGGGCACGGTCTACAATCTCGATCGCGCGCACCACACCAGCACAAAAACCGCGGGGTTGAGCAAGAATCACCTGCATAAAGATAGGCCCCCCGAACCTGTCAACGGGTTCAGCATAAGTTGATATTCCGGAATCACTTTCCCGTCATACGGTGGTTACTATATACCGGTGCCGCAACCTTTGCCTGGCACCTGGCTACAGCCAGCAACACTTTGAGGGTTTTTTCGGTGGGTGATATGAGTTCAGGGGACTACGTCCTGGTAACGGGCGCATCCGGTTTTCTCGGCTCGGCAGTGGCGCGGCAGGCACTGGCGCGCGGGTTTCGCGTGCGGGCGATGGTACGCGCCGGCAGCCCGCGCCGCAACCTGGAGGGCCTGCCCGTGGAGATCGCCGAGGGCGACATGCGCGATGCGCGCGCCATGGAAAGCGCGCTCCGAGGGGTGCGCTATCTCTTCCACGTGGCGGCGGACTACCGCCTGTGGGCGCCGGATCCCGAGGAAATCGTGCGCACCAATGTGGCCGGCACCGAGACGGTGATGGGGGCGGCACAAGCTTGCGGGGTCGAGCGCATCGTCTACACCAGCAGCGTGGCCACCTTGCGCGTCGCGGGCGCCGCCGCGCCGGTGACGGAAGAGGCCGCCATGGCCGGCCATGAGGCGATTGGCGCCTACAAGCGCAGCAAGGTGCTGGCCGAACGCGTGGTGGAGCGCATGGTGGCCCGCGACGGGCTTCCTGCCGTGATCGTCAACCCCTCCACGCCGATCGGCCCGCGTGACGTGCGGCCCACGCCCACCGGGCGCATCATCGTAGAGGCCGCCACCGGCAAGATTCCCGCCTTCGTCGATACCGGCCTCAACCTGGTGCATGTGGACGACGTGGCCGAAGGCCATATGCTGGCGCTGGCGCGCGGCGTGACCGGCGAACGCTACATCCTCGGCGGGCAGGACGTGGGCCTGCAACAGATGCTGGCCGATATCGCTGCCATGACGGGGCGGCGTGCCCCGACCATGCGCTTGCCGCGCTGGCCGCTTTACCCGCTCGCCTACGCGGCGGAGGCGGTGGCGCGCATGACCGGCAAGGAGCCTTTCCTGACGGCGGACGGCCTGTCGATGTCGAAGTACCGGATGTTCTTCAGCTCGGAGAAAGCCCGCCTGGCGCTAGGCTACCAGGCGCGGCCATATCAACAAGGGCTGAGCGAAGCGCTCGACTGGTTCCGCAGCGCTGGCTACCTGGGGTAAGCGCCGACGGTCAGCCCCGACGGTCAGCCCCGACGATCAACCCCGACGATCAACCCCGTTGGGGCGCCTGCGCGCGTCCCTTCCACTGGCCGCCTTTGCGCAGCCAGTAGCGGCGCGCGGAGTCGACCGTGGCGCCGAGGTAGAACAACGCCGTGACCGGCAGCAGGGGTGCCAGCCAGAGCGGCTGGCGGTATTCACGCAGCATCGGCACGTAGGCCAGCGCCATGGCCAGCCAGGCGGCCCATGCCGGCCACAGCCTCAGGCCGCCGCCAAGCGCCAGCAAGGGCGGCGCCAGGTAGGTGAGGACCATGCCGGCCACTGCGCCGGCCAGCAGCAGCGGCGAGTAATGCAATTGGGTGTAGGCGCTGCGGGCAATCATGTCCCACAGGCTGCGCCAGTCATCGTAGGGGCGCACGGAAATGCTGTCGTCGGCCAGGTCAAGGCGGATCGAGCCGCCTTGCTTGATGCAGGCAGCCAGGCTACAGTCATCGATCAGTTCCCCCCGGATTGCCGCAAATCCGCCAATGCGGGCCAGCGCGGCACGGCGCGCCAGCATGCAGCCGCCAGCGGCCGCCGCCACGCCGCTGCGCGGATTGTTTACCCGTGCAAACGGGTAGAGCTTGGCAAAGAAGAACACAAAGGCCGGGACGATCAGGCGCTCCCACCACGATGCGCAGCGCAGCCGCACCATCAACGACACCAGATCCCGCTGCTCATGCGCGGCACGCGCCACCAACCGGGCCAGCACGCCATTGCCGTGATGGATGTCGGCGTCCGTCAGCCATACCCAGCCGGCTCCGGGCGCTGCCTTGTCAGCGGCGGCGAGGCCTTCGGACTGCGCCCAGACCTTGCCGCTCCAGCCGGCCGGCAGGTCGCGTGCCGTGATCACGGTCAGCGCATCCGCCTTGCCCAGCGCTGCCGCGGCGCTGCGCGCCAGCTCGGCGGTGCCGTCGGTGCTATGGTCATCCACCACCACCAGCCGCAGCGCTGCGGGATAGTCCTGGCCCAGCACGCTGGCCACGGCGCCGCCAATCACGTCGGCCTCGTTGCGAGCCGGGATGATGGCGACCACCTCAGGCCATTGCGCGGGCGCGGGCGCGGGGCCGGGCTTGCGCACTCGCCAGAAGCCGGCGCGGCCGGCAAGCAGCACGCACCAGATGGCGAGCGAGATCAGGGACAACACAAACATCTCAAAAAACTCCAGGACAGGATGGGTAGGGCAGCGACGGCATAAACGCATCATGCGTCACGCATCAGCGCAACAGGCGCCGGGCAAGCCGCGCCAGCTTGGGCACGATTTCAGGGCGCAGCAGGCGCGGATCGTAGCCGGCCATGCGGCGATCGTTTTCGGCCAGGCAAAGCTCGATCATCGCCCGCGGCGACAGGGCTTCGGCTAGCGAGGACGTGCTGTTCATGGGGAAATTGGCGTCCTTGGCCACGCCGTCGGCATCGATGCCGCGCGCAATGCCAACACGCTCCCAGATCAGGAAGGCCCACACCCGCATCACCTTGAACGTGTAAAGCGGGCGCCGCCACCAGGGCAGGTTGCGGCGATACCATGCCGCCCAGTTGACGAAGAACAGGATGTGGCGGCCTTCCTCCTGGATGACCGGCTCGAACGTTTCCACCAGTTCCGCGGGGAAGAAGCCTGAGCGCTTGGCCGCGGCAAACAGGCCAAAGGCAAAAAAACTATCGATGCACTCGCTGTAGCCGGTGACCAGCCAGCCCCACTCCACGTCAGCTGGCGGGCGGTACTCAGGCTCGGGTGCCAGGGCGATGCCGTAGGCTTCCACCAGTCTCGACAGCACCACCTTGTGGCGTGCCTCTTCGCCGCCATCCATTTCCAGCGCGCTGCGCAGCAGGGGGGCGGTCACGGTATCGGCGAAGGCCTGCACGCGCACGGAGGCACGGCCTTCGGTCTGCACCGCGATATCCCATATTGGCAGCGAGGTCACCCGGCGCAAGGCATCCGGGTCAAGCCTGGGCCAATCGATGACGGCGGGTTTGTAGGGGTTGTGGGTTTGCAGCAGCATATTGCAGAACATGCGCAAATGCTGCGGCGAGCCGATGCGGACCGGCCCGGGCTCGGGGTCGGTCCAGTTGCGCATGGCATGGTCGGCCTGGTCGATCTCGGCCTTGGCGAGGGCAGCGACCACGGCGGCGGCCTTGGCCTCGGTGCTCGCCTCGCTGGTCTTGCTGGGTGTGGCAAGCGCGTCTGACATCCTGCTCCCCTGGCGGTTGATGGTCCGGGGGTAATTTTAGCGTGGCCGGCGCGAGCGCGCGTGCCGGACAAGCATCACGGCGGGCAGACCGGGGGGAGGCCACGCGGCTGTTAGCTTTTTCGGATTTTTACGACGACGATTTGGGAAATTTCCTGGGAATTTATGACCACGACTACCATCAAATCGAAATGAGATTCATTACTGTTTGATCGAGGTGAGACCCATGGCCGCTAGAAATGCAAGAGAAGTGATTAGCCGATTTCGCAAGCATCCGTCGGAAATCTGGCATCGAGGAGCCCGGATCGTCGATGTGACCACAGCGCCCGGACTGGCCAACGGGGTGAAGACACTTGCGGGGCTCTATGACTATCAGTGGAAAGAGCAAGATGTGATGCTGGAAACAGAGCCAGGAAGATGCGGAAAGACAAACCGATCCTATGCAATACCGCGGGACAGTGCTGGGATACTTGAAATCGGCAGGGCCATGCATCGCAGCGCAGAATATAGCATGGGCATGCTAGGGCGCGAACCTGCCTATGTTAATCGCGCAATATCGGCGTTTGCAGGAAGCTCCGATTTCTTTTCAAAAACAAGCAATGATTTTAGTAGAAATATAATAAATTATCACGAACATATTCGTGATGAGGATCTGTCGCTCACTCATACGCTGCTTAATCCAAGGCAAAATAGGATTTTGGGGCCCGCCTTTCAGGCGGATTCAGGCGCTGCACTGCATGTAGTGGAGGAGCGTGACGGCGGCATTGTTCTTTCTGGCGCGCGGATGCTGGCGACCCTGCCTGTTGCGGACGAGATTGCTGTTTTTCCGGCGTTCCTGAGAGACTCTTCGCCAGCTTCGCTAAAATACGCTTTTGCCGTCGCAATACCGTGCTCAAGCCCAGGACTGCGTTTTTTGTGCAGAGACAGCTTTGATTATGGGTTCAATGCGCACGATCATCCGCTAGGGTCGCGATATGAAGAGATGGATGCCGTAGTGTTTTTCGATCGCGTATTTGTGCCCTGGGAACGCGTCTTCTGCTATCGAGACATTGAATCGTGCCATCAAATATACTCCGGGACCGGTGCGGGAGCGCATATGGCCTATCAGGTTATTTGTAAAAACATAGCGAAAACAGAATATTTGCTTGGGCTTACTTCCTTGATGGTGGACGGCTCAGGATTGGAGTCCTTCCCGCACGTGCAGGAGAAGTTGGCCGAGATCTGGGTGAACCTCGAGGCTATGAAGGCTTTCCGTCGAGCATCCGAAGTCGACGCAACCGTTAATTTATACGGAATGGCCACTCCGGCATGGGATCCGCTCGACGCCGCTCGAAATCTGTATCCGAAAATGTATCCAAGAATGATTGAGATCGTCCAGCAGCTTGGCGCTAGTGGACTTGTTGCAAATCCGACATTGAGCGACGTGGAAGGTCCGTTATCCGAGGAGATAAAACGATATTTTCAATCGGCTCGGATGGAGGCTGCAGAACGCATTTCGCTATACCGGCTAGCTTGGGACACGGCAGTTTCTGCATTTGCTACTCGTCAAGTGCTATATGAACGATTCTTCTTCGGTGATCCCATCCAGATGGCTGCGTCTATCTCACGAGGAAAGGATCGTTCGGGTGCAATGGAAAAAGTGAGGAGTTTCTTGGGCGAGATCCAGTAGAGAGAATGGTATCCATACCGGAGTGATTATGAAAAAAATGGATTCGGAATTGGCGGAGAACATAACAATGACGGATTTGATTCGCCTTGTCAGGGCGTTGAAGTGTGACTACGATGCCGTTGTTACGAGGCAAGGCGACGGATTTTGGGGCGTGCAGTTCGATTTGGCGGGGAATTCATATGTGTTAGGAACTGTTCGTGGCAGCGTTCGTAGATGGCGGCAGCTTGATGCTGTGATCTGCTTCTTGCATGAAAATTTCTCGGAGATAAGGCGGGTGGATTTGAAAATAAAAAATTGGAATTTTTGCAAGTACCGGTGATAGATTCATGGTTTTTTTGAAAAAAAACATAGTATTGACCCTGAGAAAATTGCGATCAAACCGCTTCCGACAAAAATCAGAGGAATGCTGATAATTTTTGTCAGTGCGGCTCCCGCGAGAGGGCCGGAAACCAGAACCGCCAGCTGTAGGCTTCGAGCAGTCGCACTGATCGTTCCAATATGCTCCTGCGGACTTTCCTGCTGCATTGTCACGCCGAAATGCATGGCCGTGAGGCCATAGCAACATCCATTGATGGTCCACAATGCGAGGAGAAATGGTGTTGGAATGACATTGCCCATCGCAAAGAAGAGGCCAGGCACGAAAACGGTTGTGCCAAAGGCGATCAGGCTAAAAGTCATTGGCAGGCTTGAGCTACGATCAAATAGGGTTCTGAACGTGGCGGCGCCGATAATGGAGCCAATCGCAGTAAAACTGATTATTGAACCAAACGTGCTGGCGTGCATTCCGCCATTCTTGAGAAATAGAGCAAGTAGCGGATCGTATAGGCTGAGAACGAGGGTCTGTATCATGACGGCCATAAAGGAGATTCTAAATGAGAAATTGTGTCTGGCTAGTGAAAGTATGGATGAGATTTTTCTAATCGATAAATCAGATGATTGTTTTAATATTTCTCCCGAAACATGTTCGCGCAATCTTCTTGCGACGAGTAAGCCGGAAATGGCTAGAATCCCTGAGAGAGCGAATCCCAGCGTGGGTGCGTATAGGCTGGCCAGCGCGGCGCCTAGTAAGGGTGCTGACACCTTGGTTGTTTGATCAACGATCGTCATAATCCGCGCATTGTCCACTAGTTGCTCTTTGGAAAACATTGAGCGGATTAAGACTTGTTCTGCGGGTTGACTTCCTAAGTTGGAGATTCCCTTCACAAACACAAGGATAATAAAAAGCTCGATGTCGTTGCAAAACAAGAGGGAAAGAGAGGTTGCGCAGCGCGCAAAATAACCTGCGGAGATAATTTTTATTGGGTTCCTTTGGTCTGCAAGTGCTCCAAAGAATGGGCCAAGCACTAGCGCGGGAAGTCCATAGAGTGCGGATGTGATGCCGATTGTCGTGGCGCCGGCTTCGAAGTGGTAGCTAAGTAAGGAAAAGATCAGCGTGAAATCCGTCCACAAAATTATCGAGCCTATTGCCCTGTTTGCGATGATGCATGGGTAAGCCGGGTTGATGATAATGGTGGGTATCCTCATTTTTAATGGGCTGGAAGTTCGTTATGAAGGAAGAGATTTCCTTCAATAACAAAGCCATCTATATTTGAATTGATGGCATACGATATCAAATCGGATGTTCGGTTTATGAATCCTGTGCCGTTGAAGTTTAGTGATGTGTTGCATAATACGCCGATCCCTGATTGCATTTTGAATGCGGTTAATAAATCGAAAAGCAGCCGGTTTTGGGATTTTGTCACGGTCTGTACTCTAGATGATTGGTCGACGTGCGTAGTCGCTTGCAACTGGTTTGTCTTCACCTTGCAAAAACTAAGCATAAACGGGCTGGGCCCGTCGATGTCGAAGTAAATCGACGCATCCTGCTCCAGGCATACCGGTGCGATTGGTCGAAATGATTCACGATTCTTTATTTTGTTGATCCTGTGAAGCATTGATTTTTCAAACGGTGCTGCCAGTATCGATCTGTTTCCAAGGGCGCGTGGCCCCATTTCAGTTTTTCCGGAAACCCACGCCAATACTGCCCCTTGATTGAGAATTTTTGCTATTTCGATTAGCGACGAGGTTTTTCTTTTGAAAACCCCGAGCGTGGCGGCGGATTTATATCCGACGTCGTCTTGAAAAGGCTGGCCGCAGTAAACATCCCACTGTAATTTTGCATTTCCGGTGAGATGAAATTGCGCGTCCGCGGCTGATCCGACTGCGGATCCGATGTCATTTGTGCAGGGCGGAACGAAAACACTGGAGAAGATATTTGAATCAAGCCATGCGCGATTCCATTCGCAGTTCAGGCCGCATCCACCACCGATTAGAAGTGGGTGTTTTCCGCGTACAAGCGGTCGGATTGCATCCAGAAATGAGGTGTAGATTCTGTCGGAAACAAGTCGTGCTAGCCGCTTTGATGCCGGCGATTCAATGCCGCTATTATGTGCACCATATTTCGAGAAATCTGGTTTGCTGAGGTTGGGGAGGGAGTGGGGCGCCGAAAATATCTGGGATAGTAGGGCGGCCTCTTCGGGAGATGGAGAAACCTTCGGTTCAAATGCGGCGAGCGCCATAATTTTTCCCGCGTCACTTAATCGTATTTTCCCAGGCCCTAGAGTGAAGGTAGGATCGGCAAGTCCATACGCAAATGCATAGCGGATACCCGGTCCAGTCATTACATCGGTAATCCGTCGGATGCACACATTTTCATCGATAAAATAGAAGGATCCGATATGTCCTTCCCAGACAAGTGCATAGCATGGTTCACCTTGAGGGTAAGGTGATAGTGCATAGGACGCGAGTATGTGGGAGCGCTCATGTGACGACGTAATGAGCTTTCTAGTTGTTCCGAAAATCGAGAAATCTTCAATGACAGGCTGATTTAGTCCAAGGTATCCGGCACCGATGGTCCGGCTGTAAGGATTCGTTTCCTTTGCCCAGCCACTCAGAACAAGCGCATCCGGCACACTCGGTGTGTGTCTCAACGCCTCAAGGAATCCTATGACATCGATCGGCGCATATCGAAGGCCGGAATCTTTTTCCGCTTCAAATAAGTATTCCAGAACTCCGTCCACAATATATGCAGCGCTTCCGTCATGACCTGGTTTCATTGCGAGGAGCTTCATTTGGTACGTCTCGCTTCGTCAAGTATCTGCAATACCTCACGGGCTATGGAGCCGGAGCCCCGCCCTGCGCCAAGGAAGAACATGACGGACTCGTGTGCGGAGTCTAAGTGGAGCAGTTTGTTGATTTCATGATCGATAAAATAACCCGTGGGCCAAGACTGGACATTTTGAGCGGTACAGACCAGTTGGAATGTCTGAGCTAAACACCCGATGTCCAGCAATGCGACTCGATAGGCTCTGGAATGCGAGTATTTCCACCACATTTTTTCAAACCTCGACGTAATGAAGATCCCGTATGCCAATTCATTGGCGAATGTTTGAGAACAAAGTAGGGCTCCAAGGCTGGATTGCTCAAAGAACGGCTGTACGACCGAAAGTTCGTGCTTGTGTGATCGATAGTGATAGATTCCTGACGGCAGGCCTTCTACGCGAATAGCCACAAGATAAGCTTCGCTCGGATGAAGCGATCCGCCCGATGGGGACGTGCGGCGGTAACCAATCGGCATCAGTCCTTGTGCTTCGAGATCACTTCGCGTCTTGCCATGCACCGTTCCAAATGTTGCCCAGAGCGCCACCGACACCTCTTGCAGTGACAGAGATGCTGAGTTGAATGATCTACATGTTTGTCGCGCCTTCAGGATTTCTTGGAAACTGGTGTTCCCAAGTCCATTTAGATTCGCCGGGGGAAGTTGAATAATTTTCCCTGGTTTCTCCACGTATAGTTCAGGGATATTTTTCTCGATGGAGGCGCAATATTCAAGATAGCCGCGATAAGCATCGGACTCCGGAAGAGGTTCGCCCGGCGCAATTCCGATCTGGGTGCCTACATGAAATATTCTGGACAGGCAGTCCCACCCCCATTCTGCCGGGTCTAATTCGTCCAGACAGCCAGATTCAAGGATGGCCAGATCGATAGGGGATTTGGTTGGTGGTGAACCAGAGGTTAACTCCATCAACCTCGCCAGATGTGTTATGTCGATTTCAAATTGCTCATGTTTTGAGTAGTTCCAGAGTATTAATTTCCCATCGATTGGCTTTATGAAAATAGTTGGGGTCATGCCGTTCTCCGCGTATGAGGAGGGTGATTTTTTGCGCGGACCCCGGCGATCGATTTGATGGTCAGGGTCTTTAGGCTTTTTCTTACCCGTCAAACATTACTTGGAAAATCGGGGATGAGTAAATGTGGTTGTATGCATCGTTGGATTGGTAGGAGAGAGTAGGTTCAAGGAAGATTTTCTTCACGACAACTCCTGCTGTAAATTGCAGCGATATTGCTGCCTGACCAGTCTATGTTCTCCCCTGAGTTGGTGGCAAGTATCGTGCGGTTATTTGTTGTTATCGACTGGCGGTTGTTGTTAGTTTTGTATAATAATAATTTTGATTTTATAAATTCTATTTTGTAAATCAAAATTCGATTTTGATTTTCATGTATTGGCAGGAACAATGACTGCGCTGCTTCCAGCAGCGCTCGCACGCTAGCGCGATGCCGGCAAGGCGATGTTCGCTACCGCGAGGCCCGCACGCCATGCCCCCGGCGGCATGCCGAAGCGCTGGGTGAAGCTGCGCGTAAAGGTGGTCTGGTCGGGAAAGCCCAGCGCCAGCGAGATATCCGCTAGCGGCTGGGCCCGGTCCGCCAGCAGGCGTGCGGCCTGGTCCAGCCGCAGGCGCGTCTGGTAGCGATGCGGCGTATCGCCAAATGCGTCGCAGAACAGGGTGTGGAAGCGCCGCACGCTCCAGCCGAACTGTGCCGCGAGCTGGTCGGCCCGCAGCGGCGCGTCCAGGTGCTGGCGCAGGTAGGCGTCGATTCGCGCCAGCGGAAAATGCGTGGGCTGGGCGCGGCCGCCCAGGCCCAGCGCCTGCGCCAGGTCGGCGGCAAGGGTGGCGGCCAGTTGCCAGTGATGTTGCCGGGAGCTGGCTGCCTGAGGCGGCGTAGCCAGGCGCCGCACCCGCTCGCTCCAGCCGCCCGTGATGGCAAACGCCTTGGGCCGGTCCATCAGCGCGGCCGGCAACGCGAGCGAGCCCGGCGGCATGTCCAGCACCAACTGCCGGTTGCCGTCCAGCCCCAGGAAGTCGTGGCGCTCCCCGGCGGGCACAATCAGCCCGCCGCAGGACTCGATCCGGTGCAGGTGGCCGCCGATTTCCAGCTCGCTGGCGCCGTCCAGGCCGAACAGGACCTGATGGTAGTCATGGCGATGCCACTCCCGCTCCGGCTGGTAGACGCGGGTCTCCACCAACGGCGCCGGCCGGCCCGCCTGCGCCAGCTGCACAGCCTCGTCATCGTGCGGCGGCATGGCGGGTTTTGCGAGGGGTCCCGGCGCCCTGGGCGGCCTGGCACAGCCAGACCCCAATGCCGGCAACGAGCAGGCCCAGCAACTGCAGGCCCCCAGGCTTGTCGCCAAACAGCAGCCAGGCCTGCAGCGCCGCCAGCGGCGGCGCCAGGAACATCAGCGATGCGGCAGTGGCAGCCTGCCCGCGCCTGACGATGCGCACGAGCAAATAAGTGCCCAGGCCCGACAGCACCAGCGTGGCCCAGGCCAGCGCCGACCAAAGCGCCATGCCCGGCTGCCAGTGCGACTCGCCCAGCAGCCATGCCAGCGCGCCGGCCACCAGGGCGCCGCCCACGTTCTGCCAGGCCATGCTGGCGCGCAGGTCGGCCGCGGCAATCGAGGTTTTTTGCAGGATCGTGCCCATGGTGATGGAGAGGATGGAGATGACCGCCACCAGTACCACCCACGGCGAAACCGGGCTGGGTGCGCTGGCCAGGGTGGCGGGTGCCACCACCAATACTACGCCCAGGGAGCCCAGTGCAAGCCCGCCCCAGCCCTGCCGGGACGGAAGCTCCCCCAGCAACGGGATGGCCAGCAGCGCGGTCAGCAGCGGTTGCAAGGCGCCGAGCAAGGCCATGGCCGACGGTGCAAGGCCATGCGCAATGGCCCAGTAACCGCCACCCAGGTAGCTGCCGTGCAGGAGCGCGCCCGCCAGCAAGTGCCGCGGCACTTCGCGCAGCGCTGGCCAGCGCGCTGCGCCGGCCACGGCCACGGCCGCGAACAGCACGGCCGCCAGGGAGAAGCGGGCCAGCAGGAACAGGCTGGGCTGGGCCACCGGCACGATGGCCCGGCCCACGATGAATCCGGTCGACCAGATCAGGACAAAGGCCAGGCTGGACAGCCAGCCGGCCGAGGCGGGGACGCTGAGGCGGGATGATGGCATGGTGTTTCAGCGCGCCGGCGGCGGGCGCGGGTGGGCGGCGATGATCAACAATGGGCCGCAGGTTAGTCGCCCGACGCCGTCCTGTCTTGGCAAATCCGGCAAAGCGTGGCCCAACCGCCACGGCTTCGGTTTATAGTCTGGCGCTGGCCCCGACTGCCATGCCGCACGCTGCGCGCCGCGCAAGGCAACCCAGCATTCGTCAACCTACGGTCCTCCATATCCATGTCCGAACCCCTGTTGGAACGCGTACTTCTCACCAACGATGACGGCATCGACGCCCCCGGCCTGGCCGTGCTCGAAGCCGTGGCGGCAACACTGGCGCGCGAAGTCTGGGTGGTCGCGCCCGAGCATGACCAGAGCGGCACCTCGCACTCCCTGAGCTTGCATGCACCGCTGCGCATCAGCCAGCAAGGCGAGCGCCGCTTTGGCGTGAGCGGCACCCCGGGCGACTGCGTCGTCATGGCCGCCCGGCACCTGATGGCCGACACCCCGCCGAGCCTGGTCCTGTCGGGCATCAACCGGGGCGCCAACCTTGGCCTCGAAACCGTGTTCTCCGGCACCGTCGGCGCCGCCATGACCGGGGTGCTGCTGGGCATCCCGGCCATTGCGCTGAGCCAGGCCTTCACCGATCGCAACGCGGTGCGCTGGGAAACGGCGCGCGCGCTGGCGCCTGGCGTGATCCGCCGCCTGCTTGCCGCGGGCTGGAACCAGCAGGTTTGCCTGAACGTCAACTTCCCCGATGTGGAGCCCGGGGCCGCCGGCCCGCTCACCGTCACCCGCCAGGGCGTGGGCCTCGTCAAGGATCTTGCCGTACGGGCCCATGTCGACCCGCGCGGCATCCCCTATCACTGGCTGCAGTTCTCGCGCGGCCCGCGGCCGGACGCCGACGACAGCGAGGCGGTGGTGGTCGGCCGGGGCGCGATTTCAGTGACCCCGCTGCGCTTCGAGCGCACCGACGAGGAGGCGGCCGCGGAGTTGGCGGGGTGCCTTTGAGGTAATGCGCGCCTCAAGCGCTCGTCCACCACAGGGTTTGAAAGCGCGCCGATGCCTCCGATATCCATTTCGATCATGTCGCCCGGCGTCATGGATACCGGCGCATGCTCATGGCGATCACGTCGCCCTGCATGATGACGCTCGGCAATGCGTACCTGATGCGCGAGTGTTGGCATCGTCCCTGTCAAACCTGAAATCGGGCGGCAGGCGCCCCCGAAACTGCCTCAGCTTGGCCAGATGGTTGGCCCTGCCAGGCTTGTTCAGGACCAGGAACACACCATCGTTGCAGACGACGACCTCGAAGTCGTCGCCTTCACGCAGATCAAACACGTCCACCAATTCACCGGGCAAGTGGATGGCCAGACAATCGCCCCATTTGAAGACTTGCATAGTTGCATCCTCCTGAAGCACTCGTGGATCATATTGAGACTAGCTTTATCAAACCAGCTTTGAATGTACTCACTAGACGACCTGAAACTCTTTGTCCGCACCGCCGAGCTTGAAAACCTCTCCGCGGCCGCGCGCGAACTGGGCCGGACCGCCGCCACCGCCAGCGCGGCCCTGATCCGCCTGGAGCAACGTCTGAGCGCGCGCCTGTTCGCCCGCACCACCCGCCGCATGCGCCTGACCGAGGAGGGGCGGGTGTTCCTGGAGGCGGCGCGCAAGGCATTGGCGGCGCTGGAAGAGGGCGAGGGCGCACTGGCGGAGCAGCGCGAGGAACTGGCCGGGCCGCTGCGGCTGTCGGCGCCCGCCGACCTGGGGCGCGCCTTGCTGCGTGGCTGGCTGGACGATTTCCTGGCGGCGCATCCGCAGCTTTCGCTTGCGTTGTCCATCGGAGATACGCTTGCCGACCTTTATCGCAGCAATGTCGACCTGGCGGTGCGGGTGGGCTGGCTGGAGGATTCGGGGCTGGTGCGCCGGCAGCTTGCGCTGACGCGCCGCGTGGCGGTGGCCGCGCCGGCGTACCTGGCGCGTTGCGGCACGCCCGCGTCGCCCGAGGCGCTGGCGCAGCACCACATGCTGTGCCTCGCGCCGGGTGGTCAGGCGCGCATGCGCTGGCCGTTTCGCTCGGGCCAGTCCCGTCTGGAAGTGGAAGCGAACGGGCGGCGCACCAGCGATGATGGCGCGGTGGTGCGCGACTGGGCGCTGGCGGGCCATGGCATTGCTTTCAAAAGCTGGTTCGATGTCGCGGCCGACGTCAGCGCCGGCCGCCTGGTGCTGCTGTTTCCCGAGTGGTACCAGGACAGCGTGCCGCTCCAGCTGGTGTTCCTGCAGAGCCGGTTTCCGTCTTACCGGCAGCGCCGCCTGATCGAGTTCCTGCAGGCGCGTTTCGCGGCGTTCGACGCGGACTATCCGTTCCCGGGCTAGCCGCGTCGGTGCAGGCTTGTGTCGTGGTTACTCGTTGACGGCAAGCTCGCCGCCGGCAAGCACGGCCCCTTTGCCCGCGCCGCGGCTGGCTCGCCACGCGGAGTAGGTGACTCCGGTCAGCAGCAGGGCCGACAGCACGACGAAGACACAGCTGATCGGGCGATGCACGAACACCATCATGTCGCCGCGCGACAGCAGCAGCGAGCGGCGGAAGTTCTCTTCCACCATCGGTCCGAGCACGAAGCCAAGCAGGATAGGCGCCACCGAGAACCCGAGCCACATGAGCGCCGCGCCGATCACGCCGAACGCCAGTACTTCCCAGATCTCGAACAGGCTGTTCTGCGTGCTGAACACGCCGACCACGATGAAGAACATGGCCGAGGGGAACAGGTAGCGGTAGGGCACTTGCAGCAGCTTGACCCACACGCCGATCAGCGGGACGTTCAGCACGATCAGCAGCAGGTTGCCGATCCAGAAGCTGGCGATCAGGCCCCAGAAGATGTCGGGGTGATCGCTGATCAGCTGCGGCCCCGGGGCGATGCCCTGGATCATCAGCGCGCCAAGGATCAGCGCCATCACGGCGTCGCCCGGAATGCCGAGGCTCATGGTGGGGATGAAATCGACCTGCGTCTTGGAGTGCGCGGAGGCTTCCGGCCCGGCGACGCCCGCGATCATGCCCGTGCCGAACTTCTCCGGCGTCTTGGAGATCTTGCGCTCCAGCGCATAGGCGACGAAGGTCGTGATGGTGGGGCCGGTCCCGGGCATGGCGCCGAACACGGTGCCTACCGCGGTGCCACGCACCATGGGCCAGAAGGCGGTCTTGAGCTCGGCCAGGCTGGGCCGCATGTCGCGGATGCGCAGCTTGGCCTTGCTGGCGATCACGCTCATCCGGTTGACATTGAGCAGGAAGTCCGCCACGCCGAACAGGCCCATGGCGATGGCGACCAGTTCCAGCCCGTCGCTAAGCTCGGGGATGTTCATCGCCAGGCGGAAGGTGCCACTGTTCACATCGGTGCCGACACAGCCGCAGATCAGGCCGAACAGCGTCATTGCCACGCCTTTCAACGGTGAGCCGCGCGACATGGTGGAGCCTGCCAGCAAGCCCAGCAGCATGATCGAGAAGATCTCCGTGGGGCCAAACTTGAACGATATCTCGGTGAGCAGCGGCGAGGCGAAGATCATCACGATGATGCCCACCGACGCGGCGAAGAATGAGCAGATCATGGTGATGCCCAGCGCGGTGCCGCCCTTGCCGGCGCGCGTCATCGGATAGCCGTCCAGGCACGTGACCGCATGCGGCGGGTGCGAGGGCAGGTTGAGCAGGATCGCGCCAATGGCGCCGCCATATTGCGAGCCATAGAAGATCCCCGCCAGCATCAGGATGGCGGGTACCGGGTGCATGGCATAGGTCAGTGGCAGCAGGATGGAAATGGCCGACAGCGCGCCCATGCCGGGCAGCACGCCGATCAGGTTTCCCATCAGCACGCCGAAAAAGGACCACATCAGGTTGGAACCCTGGAAGGCAACGCCAAAGCCGAACCAGAGATCATGCAGAGCGTTCGCGGTCATGATGTTCAGACCCCCCAGGCAAACAGCGGCAACTGCAACTGCAGCGCCCACCAGAACACGACCGTGGCGATGACACACATCGCCAGTGCCAGGATGGCGGCTTGCTTCACGGTATTGCTCCGGTCGCCCAGCGCCGAGATGAACACGATGGCGAAGGTGGCGGGGATCAGGCCGCCATATTTGCCCAGCAGCAAGAAGGCGAGCACGCCCAGGATGATGCAGGCACATCCGCGCAGATCCGGCAGGCCGGCGCCATGCTCGTGCCCGGATGCCTGGGCTTGCGCCGGTGGCTCCTTGCGCGCCGAGATGGCGATGAGCACGCCGACGATCGCCAGCAGCGCCCCTACCGCTGCCGGGAAGAACCCAGGCCCCATGTGGCTCAGGCTGCCGGTGCGATATTGCAGGCCGGCCACTAGCGTGGCGAGCCCGATCAGCGTCATGAGCCCGCCGCCGTAGTAGTCCTTCTTGAAACGCGAGGGGGTGTTCATTGCAGATCCCCTCTGGTCCGGCTATCCAAACGGTAGCGTGCGTTGGTGTGTTGATGCATGAGGTGGTTTCTCCGTCTCCTGTTTTTACGCCCTTGCCTTACCGCGACTTCATCGTGGGCGCGGGCGGGTGCCGAGACTGTAGGAACGGCATCTTCCAAACGGCTTTCCGACGGCTTGCAATCGGCTTTCGGGGTAGAGATGTTGAAGAGAATTTCTCGCGGCTACGCGTAATCCCTAGCGCTGAAAATCCCTGTGGCAGGGAACTTCCGCGGCGGATCTCAAGCCATCCAGCAGCCAAGTGGTGCACTACTCACCCGCTGCCGGCGACCCGTGCAATTCCATTTGCATCACGTTGTGCCATATTCCGCCGGATCGCTGCAGCGTGGGGCGTTCCTGGATGATTGCAATTGCAGTCATGCAGACATGTAGTCACGCAAAGCGACATCAAGCTTTCACATAAGGCGTCGACAATGCGGTCTGCCGCCACGGGTGCGGTTCATGGCGGCTATCGCGTGGTTGCCCGTGGCTGGCAGAAGACTGCCTCATCCATCCATAAGACAGAGAAAATCAGTGAAGAAAGCTCTCCTTGCAATGACTGCCGCGGCTGCTGCCGCAGCCTGCGGCGCAGCGTTCGCCCAAACCTCCTCGTCCGGCGTCACGCTGTACGGCATTGCCGACGTCGGCATCGAAGTCATCAACCACATGCCGGCCACCGGTTCCGCGGGTGGCACCGTTACCCGCATGAACTCCGGCAACCTGTCGGGCTCGCGCTGGGGCCTGCGCGGCAGCGAAGACCTGGGCGGTGGCCTGAAGGGTATCTTCGTGCTGGAAAGCGGCTTTGATATCGATACCGGCGCCTCGGGCCAGGGCAACCGCCTGTTCGGCCGCCAGTCGTACGTGGGCCTGCAGGGCAATTTCGGCGCCGTGACGCTGGGTCGCCAGCAAAACTCGCTGTATGACCTGTTCGGCGCCTATGACCCGATGGCCGTCGGCCCGCGCTACTCGCTCAACAGCGTCGACTCGCTGTTCAACGGCCGTGCCGATAACGCCTTCAAGTACACGGGCAAGTTCGGCGGCCTGACGGCTACCGGTTTCTACAGCACCGGGCGCGATGCCACGGTGACCAACGGCAGCGAAGTCCCGGGCGCGAGCAAGGTGGGACGCAACTACGGCGCGGGCCTGGCTTACGCAGCGGGTGGCTTCTCCGTTGGCGCCGCGTATGACCAGTTCCAGGGATCGTCGGTGGCTCTGCAGGATCGCACCGCCAAGCGCGCGGCCATCGGCACGTCCTATGCCTTTGGCGATGCCAAGGTGTTTGCCGGCTACCGCTGGCTGCGCGACGACGGCACGGCAAGCGCCACGGCCACCGTCACCCGCAGCAATGTGTACTGGGCAGGCGCGCAGTACAAGTTCACGCCTGCGTTCCAGCTGACCGGCGCGGCATACTACACCGACCTGAAGAACAGCGGCGCGGATTCGTGGATGTACGTGCTGTCGGGCGACTACTCGCTGTCCAAGCGCACCGATGCCTACGTGAACATCGGCTACGTGAAAAACAAGTCGGGTTCCACCCTGGGCCTGAACGGTGCCGGCACGGCACTGCCGGGCGCGAACCAGACCGGTGCCACCGTCGGCGTGCGTCACCGCTTCTAAGCCGCATCCGAGCCGCACCTGAGCGGCAACTGAGCAGCATCTGGGCGGCATCCTGCGCACGGCGGATGCCGCCAACAATCATATCGACCTTGCTTTTTGCGCGAGTGTCGCTTGGCCGGTCAGATCGACCGGCCTTTTCTCTCTTCCTGGCAGGACCTCTCTTCTTGGCCGGACAGCATGAAGTGAGCAAGGCCGCCGCCACAGGCGCGCACCACCTCTGACACCACGACGCGATTTCGCCTGCTAGGACGCCCTCGGCATGGCAAGCAGCCTCAGCGCCAGCAGCACCAGCACCACGGCAAGCCCGTATTTCTGGAACACGGCGGCACGCGGGTTGCGGCTCAGGAACCGCCGTGCCGACCCGCCAGCCGCGCCCAGCAGGCCGTGGAACACGGTGCTGATCGCCGTCAGCACGCAGCCCAGGACAATCAGCTGCCGGGCCACGTTGCCTTTGCCCGGGTCCACGAACTGCGGCAGGAAGACCATGAAGAACAGCAACGCTTTCGGATTCAGCAAGCTGTTCAGCGTAGCGCGGAAAAACACCGATCTCAACGAGGCCTGCCGGGTCACCGCGCCCAGCGGCAGCAGCGGGCGGCGCAGCGCTTTGCCGGCCATCCACAGCAGGTACAGGGCCCCCGCATAGCGGATCAGGTCGAGCGCCGGGGGCCAGGCGGCAATCACGGCGGTGATGCCGGTTGCCGTCAGGACGGTCAGCACGAGGTCTGCCGCGGCAATGCCGAGCGCGGCCGCCGCGCCGCCGCCGAGGCCGTAGGTGACGCCGTGTGCCATGACGAAGGCCATGTTTGGCCCGGGTGACAGCAGCAGCACCATCACGGCCGCGGCGAACACCGACAAGGTAGCGAATTCGATCATGCCCAGGTTTCCAGATGGCCCCGCAGAGCCCTTTACGTTGTCGAGGCTGGTAGCGTAATCTTTGTGTCTGATACAAACAAAAAATTGTTCTAGATACAAAGAACGATCCGATGAAGGCGCGCAGGCCAAGGCATGATCCCAGCCCGGTACAAAACCATCATGGACGAGATCGCGGGGCGCATCCGCGAAGGGGTGCTGTCGCCAGGCACGCAATTGCCGACCGTGCGCGCCTTGATGAAGCAGCATGGCATCGCGCTGGCCACCGCATCACGCATCTACCGGGAGCTGGAAACCATCGGGCTTGTCGTCGGCGAGACCGGCCGGGGCACCTTCGTGCGCGACACCTCGCTGCCGCGCGGCCTGGGCCTGGAGCAGCATCCGGTGCGTTTCGGCGCGGTCGATCTCACCTTCAACTATCCGTCCTTGCCCGGCCAGGCCGAGATGCTGCGCGATGGCCTGCGCACCATCGCGGCCTCGGGGGACCTCGACGCGCTGCTGCATTCGGCGCCTCAGGGCGGGCGGGCGCACGAGCGGCAGACCGCGGCCAGGCACCTGCGCAACCGGGGCATCCGGGTGGGCGGCGAGCAGGTGCTCATCGTCAATGGCGCGCAGCAGGGCCTTGCCGTGACGGTCATGGGGCTGCTCAATCCGGGCGATGTCCTGGCTGTGGATGCGCTGACCTATCCCGGCATGAAACGGCTCGCGCAAACGCACCGTCTCGATCTGGAGGCGGTGCCGCACACGGTAGAAGGCATGGACCTGGAGTACCTGGCGGCGCTATGCAAACGGCGTCCGGTGCGCGCCGTCTACGCCATGCCAACGATGCACAATCCACTGGGCACGGTGATGGCTGAGCCGTCCCGGGTCCGGCTTGCCGAGCTTGCCGGCAAGCATGATTTCCTGGTCATCGAGGATGGCGCCTATGCCTTCCTGGCCGAGCCGGCACCCAAGCCGGTCTTTACCTACGCGCCCGAACGCACGGTCTATGTCTCGGGGCTGTCCAAGAGCGTTGCGTCCGGCTTGCGCGTAGGCTTTGTCGCCGCGCCCCTTGCGCTGGTGCCCGCGCTGGAGGGTGCGATCCGCGTCTCGACCTGGAACACGCCCACGCTGACCGTGGCGCTGGGCTGCCATTGGATCGAGGCCGGACTGGTCGACGAACTCGAGGACCGCAAGCGCAAGGACGCGCGGCTGCGGCAAAGCCTGGCGCGCCGCGTGCTGCGCGGTTGCGATGTCAAAGCGCATCGCGCTTCCTATTTTCTCTGGCTGACCTTGCCGCAGGACCTGCGCGCGGACCGCGTCGCCGCTGGCCTGGAACGCGAAGGCGTCCTGGTGACGACGGCCCAGCCGTTTGCCGCCACGCCAAGCGCGCCGCATGCGCTGCGCCTGGCGATCGGCTCCATCTCGCATGAAGCGCTGGAGGACGCGCTGGTCAAAGTGCGCCGGGCGGTGCTCGGCTAGCGGGCTTCACACGCCACCTTCACACTCGGGCTTCACACTCGGGCTTCATGCTTGGGTTTCGTGCTTACTCGATGACGTCGCCTACCCATACGCGGTCGAAGCTTGCCGCCGCCTCGTGCTGGATCTTGCGCACCGTTTCCGCGTCGGCGGCTTCGTACTCGCAAACCATGCGCTTGCGGTCGGCCGCGATCAGGCTGCGCTTCCAGGTGACGTTGTACAGGGCGAGGCAGGGGCGCTCGCGGTCGGCGACGATCTTCATGTCGTCATCCGATTGCGGGGTGGCAAAGCTGCGTTCAACCACGATGTGTGACATGACGGGCCTCCTGGGGGCGGTGGGGAATGCAATAGAAGTAAGGGGCAAAGGGGCAAAGGGGC
>NZ_JBXASU010000073.1:0-37710 GCF_058809705.1 Cupriavidus sp. MPR-AND1C
GGGGGGCGGGGGAGAGGGCGGGCGCTCGCCAAGCGCGCGATGCCGCACTCATCCACTAGCGTTCGCCATTCAACGGACTTCCTTCAGATACTGTTCGCTGAAGCCTTTCTGCGCATCCGCCATCTTTCCGAAATCCACCGGCTTGGCCCGTGCGTAATCCGCTGCCGGCAGGAACCGCGCCTGCACTTCCTTGGGTATGGCGGCGCTGCGCACGGGGCGCAGGTAGGCATTGGCCCACAGGGCTTGCCCTTCATCGGACAGCACAAAGTCCAGCACCTTCTTGCCTTGCGCATCGTGCGGCGCCTTGTTCACCAGGCTCATCACGTACGGCACCACCACCGTGCCTTCCTTGGGAATCACGAAGGCCACGTTGGACTTGTCCTTGTAGCGGGCGCGGTAGGCGTTGAAGTCGTAGTCCAGCAGGATCGGGATCTCGCCGGAGAGCACGCGGGCGTAGGCGGTTTGCTTGGGGACGATGGGCTGGTTCTTCTGCAGGTCGCGGAAGTACTTGAAGGCCGGGCCGAAGTTGTCCATCGAGCCGCCCATCGCCTGGTTGACGGCAACCGCGCCGACGTAGCCGACAAAGGCGCTGGCCGGGTCAAGGTAGCCGATCAGGCCCTTGTACTCGGGTTTGAGCAGGTCGGCCCAGGACTGCGGCACGGGCTTGCCGCGCAGCGCGTCGACGTTGACCATGAAGCCGAGCGTGCCGGAGTGGATGGCGAACCAGTTGCCTTGCGGGTCCTTGAGGCCGTCGGGGATGTCGTTCCAGTGGGCCGGCTTGTAGGGGGCGGTGACGCCGTCCTTCTTGGCCTGGATGCCGAAGGTCACGCCGTAGTACACCACGTCCGCTACCGGGCTGCCCTTTTCGGCGACCAGCTGCGCGAGCGACTGGCCGGAGTTCTTGTTGTCGTGCGGCACGGTGACGCCGGTTTTTTCCTTGATGGCGCGGATCTGCGAGGCCCAGTCTGCCCATTCGGGCGGGCAGTTGTAGCAGATCGCGGTTTGCGCTGCAGCGCCCTGGCTGAATGCGCAGACGGCGGCGGCGCCGAGCGCGCTGGCGATCCGGCGCAGCGGTTTGTGCCAGGAACGGGTTGCTTGCATGGTGAACTCCTTGGGTTGCATACGACGGCTGGGGCTGGGGGAAAGCGGTGGGTGAAGGGTCATGCCGGTGCGGCTACCGTGCCGCCCAGGCGCAGGCCGTGGGGCAGCAGGGTAATGCGCCCGGGTCTGGCGCCGGATACGCGGGATACGTCGGGTATGCCGGATACGTTGGAAACGCCGGCAGCCGCGAGGCCGAAGCGCGCAAGCAACTGCGCAACGGCGCGCGCGCCGATTTCGGGGTTGGGCTGCACCACCGATGCTAGTGGCGGCTCCACCAGCGCGCCTAGCGCGATGCCGTCGTAGCCCAGCACTGAGATGTCGCGCGGCACGCGCAGGCCGAGCCGTTTCAGGTCAGAGATCACGCCGATCGCCAGCAGGTCGTTGGTGCAGAAAAAGGCAGTGGGCGCATCGGGCCCCGCGGCCAGCGCGCCGATCTGGTCGGCGTTGCTGGCGGTGTGAGTGGGCAGGCAAAGCGGCGGCGCGGCTTCCAGGCCGTGCGCGTGCATGGCGTCGCGGTAGCCCTCGAAGCGCTGGCGCGCGCGGTCCGAGGCGATGAAGGCGCCGGAGACCACGCGGATGCGGCGGTGCCCGGCCGCGATCAGGGCTTGCACGCCTTCGCGAGCGCTGCCGCGGTTGTCTACCGAGACGGAGTGGCGCTGGCCGCGCGCGGCTGCCTGGTTGTACGCCAGCACATAGGGCACGCCTTCGGCATCGAGCTGGTCGAGCACGGCGCTGCGGGCGGCGTCGGCCACGGTGAGCACCATGCCGTCGACCCGGTGGCGCAGCAGGTATTCGATGCGCTCGCGCTCGCGCGCGGGGTCGTAGGCGCTGGTCACCAGCATCAGCGAGTAGCCGGCGGCCAGCGCGGCATCCTCGATGCCGCGCCAGCATTCGGCGAACACGGCGTTTTCCAGCGTGGGCAGCATCACGCCGATCATCCGGCTTTGCTGCGCGCGCAGCTTGCTGCCGAGCAGGTTGGGGCGGAAGCTCAGTTGCCGTGCGGCGTCCAGCACGCGCTGCACGGTGCCTTCGCGCACCAGCGCCGGGCTGTTGAATGCGCGCGATGCGGTGGCTAGCGATACGCCCGCCGCTTGCGCAACGTCCACCAGCGTGGCGTTGCCGGCGGCGTCCGGGGCGGTGCTGCTGGAACGGTCCTGGGTGCGCTTCACGTCAGAGCTTCCGGTCTTGGTTTCGGGGTCACATTGCGCGCATGGCGAACCGGGCGCGCAACTGCGGTAAAAATGAAAACGTTTTCATTCAAGCCGCAAAAAAATCGGGTCGCAAGCCTTTTTGCTGCTGCGGTGCATTAGCTCAATCACGCTGCGGCAAGGCAAAACCCGGTACAGAGCGAATTCTGGGGATGCTGCATGACAGCACGATGACAGGCGCAGACGAGGGCGCGAAGGGCCGGGCGGCCAGATCGCCGCGCCGCGGATCACAATGGGGTTGAAACTACCCTGCAATATCATTAACATGTTAATAACAGGCGGAGCCAACGGGCGATCCGCCGTCGACGATCCGCCGGCCCGGCAGCGCAAGCGCCCGGCCAGCGCGGGCGCAACCAGAGAGGAGCACGATGCGACAAGCCAGAATCGCCGCCGGCGGCCGGCCAGTGCGGGCAGTGCCGGTGGACGGTGCCACCTTGCTGCCGCTGGACGGTGGGCGCGCCCTGCGCGAGGATGAATTCATGTGGCAGCCCGCCATCACCGGCACGGTGTACGGCACGCTGCTGAACTTCAAGGGCGCGCTCGCGGCCCTTGGCGACAGCGTCAATGCGGCCCCTTACCAGGCGGCGCCTGCTGGCCCGATCCTCTACATCAAGCCTGCCAATACCCTGGCTGCCCATGGCAGCCTTGTCGAGCTGCCGCCGGGCCAGGAAACCCTGGAAATCGGCGCCGCGCTCGGCATCGTGATCGGCCGGCGGGCAACCCGCATCGACCCGGCGCAGGCCGGGGACTATATCGCCGGGTACACGGTGGTGTCGGATGTGAGCGTGCCACATGCCAGCTATTACCGCCCGGCGGTGCGCCACAAGTGCCGTGACGGCTATTGCCCGATCGGCCCGTGGGTGATGGCGCGTGAGCAGGTCGGCAACGCCGATGCGCTCAGCATGGTGGTGCGCATCAATGGCGAGGAGCGCCAGCGCAACCACACCGGCAACCTGCTGCGCCCCGTGGCGCAATTGCTGGCTGATGTGACCGCCTTCATGTCGCTCGAAGCCGGCGATGTGCTGCTGGCGGGCGTGCCCGAAGGCGCGCCGCTGGCGCGTGCCGGCGACATGGTGGAGATCGAAATCGAACAAGTAGGGTGCCTGCGGCACGGCATCAAGGCAGCGCCCGGGGAGGCAGCATGAGAACCGCACGCGTAGCCTTCGATGGCTTGGTCCACACCGCGCAGCCGGCCGGCGAAGGCGTATTGCGCCTGGACGACGGCCGTGTGGTCAGCGAGGACGGCGTGACGTGGCTGCCGCCCGTGGTGCCGCGCACCACCTTCGCGCTTGGCCTGAACTATGCTGACCACGCGCGCGAACTGGCCTTCAAGGCGCCGGAAGAACCACTCGTCTTCCTCAAGGGGCCGGGCGCGTTCATCGGCCACCGGGCGCATACCATCCGGCCGGAGGGCGTGAAGTACATGCATTACGAGTGCGAGCTGGCGGTGGTGATCGGCAGCACGGCGCGCGGCGTCAAGGCGGCGCAAGCCTATGACTACGTGCGCGGCTATACGGTCGCCAACGACTACGCCATCCGCGACTACCTGGAAAACTACTATCGCCCCAACCTGCGGGTGAAAAACCGCGATACCTGCACGCCGCTGGGGCCGTGGCTGGTGGACCGCGACGACGTGCCGGATCCGATGAACCTCGCGCTCACCACGACGGTCAACGGCAAGCTGACGCAGCAGGGCAGCACCCGCGACATGATCTTCGCCATCCCGTGGCTGATCGAGTACCTGAGCAGCTTCATGACGCTGGAGGCGGGCGATGTGATCCTGACCGGCACGCCGGAAGGGCTGGCCGACACGCAGCCGGGCGACGAGATCGTTACGGAGATCGAAGGGGTGGGGCGGCTGGTGAACACCATCGCCTCGGCTACCGAATACGGCAGTGGGCGCTGAAGGGCGCTGAAGCGAACCCGGGCGCACCGGGGCGCACCAAATGCCAACAGGAGACAACCATGATCAAGCATTGGATCAACGGCAAGCAGGTCGACAGCAAGGACACGTTCACCACCTGGAACCCGGCCACCGGTGAAGAGATCGCCACGGTGGCCGCGGGCGGGGAGGCCGAGGTCAACGCCGCGGTGGCGGCCGCCAAGGCTGCGTTCCCCAAGTGGGCCAATACCCCGGCCAAGGAGCGCGCCCGCATCATGCGCCGCCTGGCCGACCTGATCACCGAGCACGTGCCACACCTTGCCGCGCTGGAGACGCAGGACACCGGCCTGCCGATCGCGCAGACCGGCAAGCAGCTGATCCCGCGCGCCGCCGAGAACTTCAATTTCTTCGCCGAAGTGTGCGTGCAGATGAACGGCCGCACCTATCCCGTCGATGACCAGATGCTCAACTACACGCTCTACCAGCCGGTGGGCGTGTGCGCGCTGATCTCGCCGTGGAACGTGCCATTCATGACCGCCACCTGGAAGGTCGCGCCATGCCTGGCGCTGGGCAATACCGCAGTGCTGAAGATGTCGGAGCTGTCGCCACTCACGGCGGACCAGCTCGGCATGCTGGCGCTGGAAGCGGGGGTGCCGGCCGGCGTGCTCAACGTGGTGCAGGGCTACGGCGCCAGCGCGGGGGACGCGCTGGTGCGCCATCCGGACGTGCGGGCCGTATCGTTTACGGGCGGCACGGCCACCGGCAAGCGCATCATCGAGCGCGCGGGCCTGAAGAAATTCTCGATGGAACTGGGTGGCAAGTCGCCGGTGCTGGTGTTCGACGACGCCGACCTGGAGCGCGCGCTGGACGCCGCGCTGTTCACCATTTTCTCGATCAACGGCGAGCGCTGCACCGCGGGTTCGCGCATCTTCGTGCAGGACACGGTCTACGACGACTTCGCCGGCAAGTTCGCCGAACGCGCCAGGCGCTTGCGCGTGGGCGACCCGACCAGCGAGCAGACGCACGTGGGTGCCATGATCACCCAGCAGCACTGGGAGAAGGTCACGGGCTATATCCGCCTGGGCGAGCAGGAGGGTGCCACCATCCTGGCCGGCGGCGCCGAGCGGCCGTCCGACCTGCCGGCGCACCTGCGCAACGGCAACTTCGTGCAGCCCACGGTGCTGGCCAATGTGGAAAACCACATGCGCGTGGCGCAGGAAGAGATCTTTGGCCCGGTGGCCTGCCTGATCCCGTTCAAGGGCGAAGACGATGGCCTGGCCATGGCCAACGACACCGCATACGGCCTGGCCTCGTACATCTGGACGCAGGACGTGGGCAAGGTGCACCGGCTGGCGCGCGGCATCGAGGCCGGCATGGTGTTCGTCAACAGCCAGAACGTGCGCGACCTGCGTCAGCCGTTTGGCGGCACCAAGGCATCCGGCACGGGGCGCGAGGGCGGCGAGTTCAGCTTCGAGGTGTTTGCGGAGGTGAAGAACGTTTGCATCTCGATGGGCGGGCATCATATTCCGCGCTGGGGCGTTTGAGCGCAGCCCGCACCAAAACAAAGCAAAACAGGAGACACCGCCATGGGCAAGCTATCCCTCGCCGCCAAGGTCACGCACGTGCCGTCGATGTACCTGTCCGAGCTGCCGGGCAAGCACCACGGCTGCCGCGAGGCGGCGATTGCCGGGCACCGCGAGATCGGCCGGCGCTGCCGGGAGCTGGGCGTCGATACCATCGTGGTGGCCGATGTGCACTGGCTGGTCAACGCCGGCTACCACGTCAACTGCAACGCGCACTTCGAGGGCATCTACACCAGCAACGAGCTGCCGCATTTCATCAAGGACATGGCCTACGCCTATGACGGCAATCCCGAACTGGGCCGGCGGATCGCCAGCACCGCGTGCGAGCAGGGCGTGATGACCCGCGCTCACGAGATCGCCAGCCTGGAACTGGAATACGGCACGCTGGTGCCGATGCGCTACATGAATGCCGACCGCCATTTCAAGGTGGTCTCCATCGCGGCCTGGTGCGCCTGGCACCAGCTCGACGAAAGCCGCCGCTTTGGCGAGGCGCTGCGTGCGTCCATCGAGGCCAGCGATGCCAATGTGGCGTTTCTCGCCAGCGGCTCGCTGTCGCACCGGTTCAACGACAACAACAGCCCCGAGGAAAGCATCCACCAGATCAGCCGCGAGTTCTTCAAGCAGGTGGACCTGCGCGTGGTGGAGCTCTGGAAGCAGGGCGACTGGGCCACCTTCTGCCGCATGCTGCCGGAGTACAACGAGCATTGCATCGGCGAAGGCGGCATGCATGACACCGCCATGCTGCTGGGCCTGCTGGGCTGGGACAAGTACGACCGCCCGGTGGAGATCGTCACCGACTACTTCACCAGCTCGGGCACCGGCCAGATCAATGCGATCTTCCCGGTGCGCTGAGGGATCATCGATCACCGATCACCGATCACGGACAACGATTCACGCTTCATCGGAGAGGCCTGCCAATGCCCCACATCATCGTCGAGTACACGGACAACATCCGCGCCGACGCGCGCGTGCCCGCCCTGCTCAAGACCATCAACGACGTGCTGATCGCGCAGGACGGCGTGTTTCCGATCGGCGGCATCCGCTCGCGTGCGCTGGCGCTGACCGACTACCGCATGGCCGACGGCGAGGAGGACTACGCCTTCGTCCACATCACGCTGAAGATTGGCGCGGGGCGTCCCGAGGCGGCCAGGAAGGCGGCCTGCGATGCGCTCTTCGAGGCGGTCAAGGCGCACTTTGCCGAGCTATATGCACGGCGCTACCTGGCGCTGTCGATGGAGCTGGTCGAGTTCAACGAGGGTGGCAGCTACAAGCACAACAACGTGCACGCCCGCTTCAAGAAGGCCTGACCGGTTCCAGCCTCAACCAACGCAAAACGCTTCCCACGGAGACCCCATGCTCAGCCCAGAGCTGATCCACCAGATCGCCCATCGCCTGCACGGCGCCGAGCAATCGCGCCAGCAGATCCGGCAAATCTCGCTGGACCACCCTGACATCACGATTGAAGACGCCTACGCCATCCAGCGAGAGTGGCTGGCCCACAAGCTGTCCGAAGGCCGCACCATCAAGGGCCACAAGATCGGCCTGACCTCGCGCGCCATGCAGCTTTCCTCGCAGATCGACGAGCCTGACTATGGCACCTTGCTGGACGACATGTTCTTCCAGGACGGCGCGACGATCCCCCCGGGCCGCTTTATCGTGCCGCGCGTGGAAGTGGAGCTGGCCTTCGTGCTGGACAAGCCGCTCAAGGGGCCGAACTGCACGCTGTTCGATGTGTATGACGCTACCGCCTACGTGATTCCCGCGCTGGAGATCATCGATGCGCGCAGCCATGGGATCGACCCCGACAGCAAGCGCCCGCGCAAGGTGTTCGACACCATCGCCGACAACGCGGCCAATGCCGGCGTGGTGATGGGCGGACGCCCGGTGCGGCCGTTCGATGTGGACCTGCGCTGGGTCTCGGCCGTCATGTCGCGCAACGGCGTGATCGAGGAAACCGGCGTGGCCGCCGGCGTGCTCAACCATCCCGCCAACGGCGTGGCATGGCTGGCCAACAAGCTGCATCCGCATGGCGTGGGCCTGGAAGCGGGCGAGGTGATCCTCGGCGGCTCCTTCACGCGGCCGGTGGCGGCCAGCCCGGGTGATACATTCCACGTGGACTATGGCGCGCTGGGCGCCGTGGCCTGCCACTTCGGCTGAACGCCTGACCCGGACGCCATCATGGAAATCCCCCCCAATACCTTCAAGCGCGCGCTTGCCGCCAACGAGCAGCAGATCGGCCTGTGGCTCGGCCTGGCCAGTCCCTACACCGCCGAAGTGCTGGCCGGCGCCGGCTTCGACTGGTTGCTGATCGACGGCGAGCACGCACCCAACACCGTGCCGACCATCCTGGCGCAACTGCAGGCGCTGGCCGCCTATCCGGTGCGCCCGGTGGTGCGTGCGTCGTGGAACGACACCGTGCAGATCAAGCAGTTGCTTGACCTGGGCGTGCAGACTTTGCTTGTGCCGATGGTGCAGGACGCCACCGAGGCGGCCGCCGCGGTGGCCGCCACCCGTTACCCGCCGCAAGGTGTGCGCGGCGTGGGCAGCGCAATGGCGCGTGCCTCGCGCTGGAACCGTGTCGGCGGCTACCTGGCCCAGGCCAACGGCGAGATGTGCGTGTTGGTACAGGTGGAGACGCGCGCGGGGTTAGCGCACCTCGATGCCATCGCCGCCACCGAAGGCGTGGATGGCGTGTTTATCGGCCCGGCGGATCTTGCCGCCGACATGGGCCATCTTGGTAACCCGGGCCACCCGGAGGTGCGCAGCGCCATTGCCGACGCCATCGTGCGCATCCGCCGCGCCGGCAAGGGCGCGGGTATCCTCAGTGCGGACGTGGCGCAGTCGCGCCAGTACGTGGCGCTGGGCACCACGTTCACCGCCGTTGGCGTGGATGCCACGATGCTGGCCCGGGCGGCAGAGAGTCTTGCCGCGCAGTTCAAGGGCCACGGCAGTGCGGGGACTAGCCCGGATAAAACTTACTAGACAGTGTCCCGTCGCGCTTCAGGGCGCATTGCACAAAGAACAGACAGAACAGAAAAATCGGAGGAGACCCAATCATGCAAGCAAACGCCTGCGCCCGGCGCACGCGCTTCCATGCCATGGCGCAGCATGCTTCGCGCGTTGTCACGGGGCTGGCGATCGCGCTGGGCGGCACCAGCGCCGCCCATGCCGCCGACCCCGCCGCACGCTGGGTGGTGCCCTACACCGCTGGCGGCGGCAGCGACCTCGCCACGCGCATCGTCGCGCAGAAGATCGCGCCGGCCATGCACCAGAACTTCGTGGTCGACAACAAGCCGGGCGGCGCCACCATCCTCGCCGCGCAGGACGTGGCCAAAGCGCGTGCCGACGGCGCTACGGTGCTGACTGCCGGGCAGGGTACGCTGGTACTTAACCCCGCGCTGTATCGCAAGCTGCCCTATGACGCCGCCAAGGATTTCACGCTGGTGAGCTCGCTGGTGAAGCTGCCCGTGATACTGGTCGCCAACCCGGCCTTGCCGGTAAAGACCTTGCCCGAGTTCATCACGTGGCTGAAAGCGGGGCAGGGCAAGGCGACCTATGCCTCTGTGGGCACCGGCAGTCCCCACCACCTGAGCGCCGAGCTGCTGCTCGACCGCGTGCAGGCCGGCGCCGTCCACGCGCCGTACAAAGGCACGCCACCCGCGTTGCAGGACGTGGCGGGCGGGCAGGTCGATTTCATGATGGCCGATCTCGCGGCCGCGGTGCCGTTGATCCGCGCCGGCCGCCTGCGCGCCATCGCGCTGCCCGCGCAGCAGCGCTCGGCGGTGCTGCCGGATGTGCCGACCTTCGCCGAGGCCGGGCTGGCTGGCTTTACGGCGTTCGCGTGGCAGGGCGTGGTGGTCCCGGCCGGCACGCCGCCGGCTTCGGTCGACAAGCTCAACGCGGCCATTGCCGCAGCACTGAAGGACCCGGCGGTGGTCAAGCAAATGCAGGAGCTTGGGCTGGAGCCCATGGGCGATAGCCGGGCGGGCTTTGCTGCGTTCGTGGACAATGAGCGCGCCAAATGGGGCGCCCTGATCCGCGCGCACAAGATCGTGCTGGATTGAGCCCGCCTAAGTGGCCCGCCGCGTAGACGCTGGCGAGGCCATGGCTTCCTGCACGCGGCTGGCTATGTCCTGCAGCGGAGCCACGAAGCGCTTGACCGCCTCCTGCTCGCTCAGGGCACGCGAGAGATACACCACATTGAGGCTGCCGCGCACGCGGTCCTGGTGCCGGATCGGTACCGCGACCGCACCGATCTTGCGCTGCTCCAGCCAGTCGCCGCGATTCGACCCGAAGCCATCCTCGCGCACGCGCGCAACCAGCTTGCGCACATAGGCCGCGTTGTTGGCCAGGGCTGCCTGCTCGTCGCCGCCGCCGCCTGAGCGCAGCAGGTTAAGGATGTCCTCCCGTTCCCCTTCGCTACAAAACGCAAAATAGGCCCGTCCGGCGGCCGTCGACAGCATCGGCAGGCGCCGGCCCACCATCGCCCGGTGGAAGGACAGCGGGCTGAAGCGGTGCGTGGTTTCGCGGATGATCATGGCGTCGCCATCCGGCGTGGTCAGGTCCGACGGCCATAGCACGCGCTGCAGCAGCTCGCCCATCAGCGGCGCGGCGATGGTGGAGATCCACTCATCGTCATTGAAGCCTTCGCTCAAGGCCCTGACCTGCAGCGTCAGGCGATAGCTGTCGTCCGACTCGCTGCGGCGCACGAAGCCTTCGGTGATCAGGGTCTCCAGCAGGCGCCGGACCGTGGTGCGGTGCAGCCCGGTCAGCTCGCTCAGCTGCTGCGCGGTGCCGCGCCCGCTTTCCATCCGGTTGAGCGCCTTCAGCACGTCCAGGCCACGGGTCAGCCCGCGCACGCTGGCATAGGGCGAGGTTCGGCTATCGGGCACGCTAGGTACCTTAGGCATCTTAGGCGCCTTAGACATCTCAGGCATAAAAAACCCTTTCAAATCAACGTTGTGCACTCCTTGCACATTCTGTTCGTTTTTTTGTCGGGATGCAATCGGCTCTCTACACTCCGCTGTACTCGCTGTACTCGCTGTACTCGCTGTACCAGTTAGCCATTCAAAAACATTCAAAAACATTCACGAACGAAGGAGACACGATGTCGACCGCCGCCACGCCCCTCAAGTCCGTCCCGTCCAGCCAGCCCGAGCTGCCGTTCCAGAGCATCTGGGGCGAGTTGCGCGGCGTTTCCTTCAGCCAGGGCTGGCTCGATGCCAAGGGCATCCGCACCCGCTACCTGCACGCCGGCAGCAGCGGCAAGCCGGCGCTGATCCTGCTGCACGGCGTCGGCGGCCACGCCGAGGCCTACGTGCGCAACCTGCAATCGCACGCCGAGCATTTCGACGTGTGGGCCATCGACATGATCGGCCACGGCTGGACCGACAAGCCGGCGGGCGGGCGCGAGATTTCCGACTACGTCGACCACGTGATCCGCGTGATGGATACCCTCGGCATCGCGCGCGCTGCGTTCAGCGGGGAATCGCTGGGCGGCTGGGTGGCCGCGCGCCTGGCGATCGACCATCCCGAACGCGTGGAGCGGCTGGTGCTGAACACCGCGGGTGGCTCGCAGGCGGACCCGGTGGTGATGGAGCGCCTCAAGACGCTGTCCATGCGCGCCGTGGAAGAACCAGGCTGGGATTTCATCAAGGCTCGCGTGCAATGGCTGATGGCCGACAAGGCCAAAGCCTTTGACGACCTGATCGCCACGCGTCAGGCCATCTACGCGCAACCGGGCATGGTCGAGGCCCAGCGCGGCAACATGGTGTTGCAGGACATGGAAACGCGCCAGCGCAACATCCTTCGCGCCGAGCACTATGGCCGCATCAAGGCTCCGACGCTGGTGCTGTGGACCTCCGACGACCCCACCGCCGATGTGTCGGAAGGACGGCGCATCGCCACCATGATTCCCGGCGCGCTGTTTACGGTGATGGACGGCTGCGGCCACTGGCCGCAGTTCGAGGATGCCGACACCTTCAACCGCATTCACCTGAATTTCCTGCTCGGTAACGCCGTGCCGGAAGCGACCACGGTTTAAGCCGGCAAGTACCGGACAAGCAGGAGAGGAGACATGAACAACGCCATCGAGATGGCGGGCGCAGACGCTCGTCCGCAGGATCTGGACACCGACGTCGCCATTATCGGCGCCGGCCCGGTTGGCCTGATGATCGCCAACATCCTTGGGCTGCAGGGCGTGCGCGTCGTGCTGGTCGAGAAGCTGGACCAGATCATCGACTACCCCCGCGCCATTGGCCTGGACGACGAGGCGCTGCGGGTATTCCAGTCGGTTGGCCTGGCCGATGCACTGCTGCCGCATATCACGCCGCACCACTGGATGCGCTTTGTCACGCATACGGGCCGCTGCTTTGCGTCGATCGAGCCGCGCACCGACGAGTTTGGCTGGTCCCGCCGCAACGCCTTTATCCAGCCGCTGGCGGACCGCATCCTGTACGAGGGCCTGCGGCGCTTTCCCCATGTGCAGGTGCTGTTCGGCCACGGCGTATCGGCCTTCACGCAAGACGAACACGGCGTGACGATCCGCGCGGAAGACGCGCACGGACGTGTCACCGCCATCCGCGCCGCCTACCTGGCCGGCTGTGATGGCGGCAACAGCGTCGTGCGGCGCACGCTGGATGTGCCGTTTGAAGGCCGCACCAAGCCCAACCAATGGATCGTGGTGGACGTGCGCAATGACCCGATCGGCACGCCGCATATCTACATGCACTGCGACCCGATGCGTCCCTATGTGTCGGCCGCGCTCCCGCACGGGATCCGCCGCTTCGAGTTCATGGTCATGCCCGGCGAGACGGAAGACGAGCTGTCCCGGCCGGAGAACCTCGCCGCGCTGATCCGCAAGGTGGTGGCCGATCCGGACAAGGTCGACTACATCCGCAAGCGCGTCTACACCCATAACGCGCGCCTGGCGCGGACGTTCCGCGTCAAGCGTGTGCTGCTGGCGGGCGACGCCGCGCACATCATGCCGGTCTGGCAGGGGCAGGGCTACAACAGCGGCATCCGCGACGCGAGCAACCTGGGCTGGAAGCTGGCGATGGTGGTCAAGGGCGTGGCGCAGGACCGCCTGCTGGACAGCTACGGGGTGGAGCGCCGCGCCCACGCGCGCTCGATGATTCACCTGTCCGAGGTGGCGGGCGACATCTTCGCGCCTGCCAGCCGCTTCGGTGCGTCGTTGCGCGATGGCCTGACCCGCGTGCTGAACGTGTTTCCCTCGGTCAAGCAGTACTTCGTGGAAATGCGTTTCAAGCCCATGCCGCGTTATGAATCGGGTGTGGTGCTGTTGCCCGAGCGCCAGGGTGACGACCGGTTCCTGGCACGCTTGCTGGAGCGCTCCGGCAACTCGCCGCTCGGACGCATGCTGGGCCTGATGAGCGAGAAGCGGGATTCGCTGGTCGGCCGGCTCGTTCACGGCCGCGATCCGGCGGGAAGCTCGCCGGTCGGGCGCATGTTCATCCAGCCAATGGTGCGGACCGAGCAAGGCCATACCGTGCGCCTGGACGACGTGATCGGCAATCGCTTTGCCATTATCGCCTGGGGCGCGGACCCGACCTTCGGCCTGACGCCGCAAGCGCGCGCCGTCTGGGAAAAGCTGGGCGCGTGCTTCGTCATGGTCAAGCCCGATACGCAGCTTGCCTATCGCGACGACGTGCCGCAAGGGGTGATCGCCATCGGCGACACTGCCGGGCGTCTCAAGGATTGGTTCGGCAAGCTGCCCGGCTCCGTGGTGCTGCTGCGCCCGGACCGCTTTATCGCCGGTATGTGCTCGCCGCAGCAGGTGTCCGATGCCATCCAGGCGCTGGCCGGAAAGCTGGCGCTGTCCGACGCGTCCCCTTCAGCCGCCGCACCGGGCGCGTTGCCCGCGCAGCCAGGTACCCAGCCGGCGCGCGACCACGCCATCGCCTTTGCGCGGGGAGCCTGACATGCCGATGCATCTCGAATGCCTGTCCCACACGCCGCTGCACGGCTACCACGATCCCGCGCCGGAGATCGTGGCCGAAGTAGAGCGCGTGCAGGCCGCGGCGCGCGCTCGCGTGCAAGCCTTTGCGCCGGAGCTGGTGGTGGTCTTTGCTCCGGATCACTTCAACGGCTTCTTCTACGACGTGATGCCGCAGTTCTGCATCGGCGTGGCGGCCAGTGCCATTGGCGACTTCAAGAGCCTGGCGGGCCCGCTCGATGTGCCGCGCGACACTGCCCTCGCGATGGCGCAGGCGGTGCTGGACCGCGACGTGGATGTGGCCGTGTCGTACCGCATGCAGGTGGACCACGGCTGCGCGCAGGCGCTGGAAGTCCTGCTGGGCGGGCTGGACGTTTGCCCGGTCATCCCCGTCTTCATCAACTCGGTGGCGCCGCCCATGGCAACGTGCCGGCGGGCGCGGCTGCTTGGCGACGCTATCGGACGCTTCCTGCAGGGCCTGGGCAAGCGTGTGCTGGTGGTGGGGTCGGGCGGCATCTCGCACGAGCCGCCGGTGCCGGAAATCGCCTCGGCCAATGTGGAGACCGCCGAGCGCCTGATCGCCGGGCGCAATCCGCCGCCCGAGTCGCGTGCTGCCCGCCAGGCGCGTACCGTGGCCGCCGCACAAGCGTTCACCAAAGGCGACAGCCCCCTGCATCCGCTCAACCCGGCATGGGACCGCGCCTTCCTGGAACGGCTGGCCGGCGCAAACCTCGCGGCGGTGGATGCCATGCGCAATGACGACATCACGCGCGACGCCGGCAAGTCGGCGCACGAGATCCGCACCTGGATCGCCGCTTTTGGCGCGCTGGCTGCTGCCGGGCCTTACCAGGCATCGATCGAGTACTACCGGCCCATCGACGAGTGGATCGCAGGCTTCGGCGTGATGCAGGCACAGCCCGCCACCGGGCACGCTTAACCCAACCAGGACCCACCATGTCAAACCAGGAAATGACGCTCGCGCTCGCCAGGCGGCTGCGCGAGGCAGAGCAGACGCGCACGCCGGTCGAGCCGCTGCGCGGCGAAATCCCACCGGGCGATGCAGCGATGGCTTACGCCATCCAGCGCGCCAACGTCGACGCGTGGCGGGCCCAGGGCCGCCGCGTGGTAGGCCGCAAGATCGGCCTGACCTCGCCCGCCGTGCAGCGCCAGCTTGGCGTGGACCAGCCCGACTTCGGCACGCTGTTTGCCGACATGGTCTTCGGCGACGACGAGCCGATTCCCGTTGCCCGCACCTTGCAGCCGAAGGCCGAAGCCGAGGTCGCGCTGGTGCTCTGCCGCGATGTGCCGCAGAAGGACGCCACGCTGGTCGACCTGATCAACGCCGTCGCCTATGTGCTGCCTGCGATTGAAGTGGTCGGCAGCCGCATCCGCAACTGGGATATCTCGTACGTGGATACGGTGGCCGACAACGCCTCCAGCGGCCTGGTGGTGCTGGGCGCGGTGCCGGTGCCGCTGGCTGGCCTGGACCTGAAGACCGTGAAGATGGAAATGCTGCGTGATGACGAGCGCGTTTCCACGGGTTCGGGCGCGGATTGCCTTGGCCATCCGCTGAACGCCGCAGTCTGGCTGGCCCGGAAACTGGCCGCGCTGGGGGACCCGTTGCGTGCCGGCGACCTGATCCTGACCGGTGCGCTGGGGCCGATGGTGGCCGTGGCGCCGGGGCAGTGCTTCGAGGCCCGTATCAGCGGCATCGGCAGCGTGCGGGCACGGTTTGCGCCGGGCTGACGCGCGGCGCCTCAAGTTTTTTCATCTCATTAAAAATACACAAGGAGACAACATGCAACCCACCAGATCCATTCTCGCAGGCGCACTGCTCGTGACCGCTGGCGCGCTTGGCAGCGCCCCCGTCCATGCCGACACGTTCCCCAGCCACCCGCTGACCATCGTGGTGC
Source organism: Cupriavidus sp. MPR-AND1C (assembly GCF_058809705.1). NCBI lineage: Bacteria > Pseudomonadati > Pseudomonadota > Betaproteobacteria > Burkholderiales > Burkholderiaceae > Cupriavidus > Cupriavidus sp. MPR-AND1C. The sequence goes on from NZ_JBXASU010000073.1 coordinate 15,642, forward strand.
CGTTCCCCGCCGGCGGCGTGACTGACATGATTGCGCGTCAGATGGCGCAGCAGATGCAGACCAGCCTTGGCAAGCCGGTTGTGGTCGAGAACCGTCCCGGCGGCGGCGGCCAGATCGCGGCGCAATCGGTCAAGCGCGCCGAGGCGGATGGCTACACCATGTTCGTGGCCGCCACAGAAATGTTCTCGATCAATCCCGGCCTGTACCGCAATTTCTCGTACGACCCGCTCAAGGATTTCAAGCCGGTGACGGCGCTGGCATCGTCGCCCCTGGTGCTGGTGGTGCCGCAGGGCAGCCCCGTCAACTCCGTCAAGGACCTGGTAGCGTTGTCCAAGAGCAAGCCGAACGGCGTGAACTATGCCTCGCAGGGGATCGGCTCGATCGGCCACCTGCTGGGCGGCTTGTTTGCCGACAAGGCCGGCGGCCACATGACGCACGTGGCTTACAAGGGCTCCGCCCCGGCCTTGCAGGATGTGATGGCCGGGCAGGTCGACATGATGTTCGACCCGGTGATCACCACCTCGCCGCTGATCAAGGGCGGCAAGGTCAAGCCGCTGGCCATCGCCGCGCCGCGCCGCTCGCCTTCGCTGCCGGACGTGCGCACGCTCTCAGAACTCGGCATCGGCGGGCTGGATGCCGGCGTCTGGTTTGGCATGGTGGTCAAGGCCGGCACGCCCGATGCCATCGTCGCGCGTCTCAACGAGGCAGCACTCAAGGCGCTCAAGGCACCCGAGGTGACCAGGCGCTTTGCCGACCAGGGTCTGGAAGCGTTGCCCATGACGCCGCAGCAGTTCGGCGCCTTCCTCAACAGTGAAAGCACGCGTTGGGCCCCGCTGGTCAAGGCCAGCGGCGCCAGCGTGGAATGACGCAAGAGATCCAACAGGAGAGATCCATGTCCCGCAAACTGAAAGCCGCCATCATCGGTTCCGGCAATATCGGCACCGACCTGATGATCAAGATCCTGCGCCATGGCGCGCATGTCGAGATGGGCGCGATGGTCGGCATCGACCCGGCATCGGACGGCTTGGCGCGCGCCGCGCGCCTGGGCGTGGCGACCACCCACGAAGGCGTGCAAGGATTGACGCGCCTGCCTGTGTTCGGCGAAATCGATGTGGTGTTCGATGCCACCAGCGCTGGCGCACACGTGAACAACGATGCGTTCCTGCGTGGCCTGCGGCCGTCGCTGCGCATGATCGACCTCACGCCGGCGGCCATTGGCCCTTACTGCATCCCGGTGGTCAACGGCGATGCGCACCTGGACGCGCACAACGTCAACATGGTCACCTGCGGCGGACAGGCCACCATCCCCATGGTGGCGGCCGTATCGCGGGTGGCGCCGGTGTTGTATGCCGAGATCGTGGCCAGCATCTCTAGCAAGAGCGCGGGCCCCGGCACGCGTGCCAACATCGATGAGTTCACCGAGACCACCTCCAAGGCGATCGAAGCGATCGGTGGAGCTGGCAAGGGCAAGGCCATCATCGTGCTCAACCCGGCCGAGCCGCCGCTGATCATGCGCGACACGGTGTATTGCCTGAGCCAGATGGCGGACGAGGCCGCGATCGCCGCGTCGATCGACGCCATGGCCGCCGAGGTGCGGCAGTACGTGCCCGGCTATCGCCTCAAGCAGAAGGTGCAGTTCGACCGTATCCCGGCGAATGCGCCGCTGGTGGTGCCCGGGGTGGGGCGTGTGAGCGGGCTCAAGACCTCGGTGTTCCTGGAGGTGGAAGGCGCGGCGCACTACCTCCCAGCCTACGCCGGCAATCTCGACATCATGACCAGCGCCGCGCTCACCATCGCCGAGCGGATGGCGAGCGCTATGCTCGCCCAGCGCGTCGCCGCCTGACTCACCCGCAGATAAGGAGTGCCTGCCATGCAAGGCCAAAAGAAGATCTACATTTCCGATGTGACGCTGCGCGACGGCAGCCACGCCGTGCGCCACCAGTACAGCGTCGAGCAGGCCCGGCTAATTGCCAAGGCGCTGGATGACGCCAAGGTCGATTCGATCGAAGTGGCCCACGGCGATGGGCTGCAGGGATCCAGCTTCAACTATGGCTTTGGCGCCCACACTGACCTGGAATGGATCGAGGCCGTGGCCAGCGTGGTCAAGCACGCAAAGATCGCCACGCTGTTGCTGCCCGGCATCGGCACCGTTCACGACCTCAAGGCTGCCTATGATGCCGGCGCGCGCATTGTCCGCGTGGCCACGCATTGCACCGAGGCCGACGTCTCGCGGCAGCACATCGAGTACGCGCGCCATCTGGGCATGGAAGCCGTCGGCTTCCTGATGATGAGCCACATGACCACGCCGCAGAACCTTGCCGCGCAGGCCAAGCTGATGGAGAGCTACGGCGCCACCTGCTGCTATGTGGTGGACTCCGGCGGCGCGCTGACCATGAACGATGTCCGCGACCGCCTCCGTGCCTTCAAGGCGGTGCTCAAGCCGGAAACGCAGACCGGCATGCACGCGCACCACAACCTGAGCCTGGGCGTGGCCAACAGCATCGTGGCGGTGGAGGAGGGCTGCGACCGCGTGGACGCCAGCCTGGCCGGCATGGGCGCCGGCGCTGGCAACGCGCCGCTGGAGGTCTTTATCGCCGCGGCCGAGCGCATGGGATGGGACCACGGCTGCGACCTGTACAAGCTGATGGACGCGGCCGATGACATCGTGCGTCCGCTGCAGGACCGTCCCGTGCGGGTCGACCGCGAAACGCTGGCGCTGGGCTATGCCGGCGTGTACTCCAGCTTCCTGCGCCACAGCGAGGCCGCCGCGAGCAAGTACGGCCTGAAGACCGTCGACGTGCTGGTCGAGTTGGGCCGCCGGCGCATGGTGGGCGGGCAGGAAGACATGATCGTCGACGTGGCGCTGGATTTGCTGAAGGCGCGTTAGGGAAAGGCGCAAGGCGCAAGGCGCGTGCCACGGCTGTGCGCTGGCGCCACATGGGAGGGTTTTGCGGCGGCGGATGCCCGGGGAATGCCGCTAGCCAGGGTCTTGCCCGCCCTTTTGACAATGCCCGCAGGTTTTTACAAGCCAATCGGCAGCGCCACCGACAGCACGAAGCAGAAGATCCGCGAGTGCACGGCCACCGCCAGGACCCGGCCTCTTATGCCGCCAGGTGCAAGCGCGGCGCCGGAACCGGGGGGGGTGCGCGCTTGTCGCCAGGTTCGAGCAGGCTCAACGCGGCAGGGCCCAGCGTGTTCGCGCAAGCGCAGGCCAGCGCAGCAACGCTGCCCAGGCCCACTTGCGCGGCCAGCCAATCGGTGCGCACGCCGCTGCTGCCCGCAAGCAGGTACACGGCGCGCGCGACGCGCTGCTCGCGCAGCAGCACGCCTAGCGCCTCGCCCTCGGCGAACAGCCGTGCGCGTACCAGCCGCGGGGTGACTTCCCATTGCTGCGCCACCAGTGCCGCATTCCACGGTAGCCGAGGCTGGCCGAAGATCTCGCCGGCAAGCGCGCGTGACCAGTGTTTCTCCGAATGGCACGGACAGCCCGGCAGGGTGGCCAGGGTCATGCGCGGGCATGCGTCGTCCGGCACTTGCTGCAGCGTGATGGCAGTGCTTTGCCCCGGCGCTGGCAGCAGGTCGCAATCGAAGTACGCAAACGCCGGCACCACGAACGGGTTGCCAGGCGTTACCTCCCGCCGCGCGTTCGCGTCGCGCAGGCGCGCGGTGCCGTGCAGCGCGGCGACGCGCACGGCAAAGGGAAAGCGCAGGTGAGACAGGCGCAGATCGGTGCTGCTGACGAGGGCCATGCGAAGCTCAGGTGACGCAGGCTGGCGCGCATCGGGCGCGGTGCCAGGGGAAAGATCGCATTGTACGGCTTCGCGCGGCCAGTGCGTTTCACGATGGCGAAGGCGGGTTTTAACGCCGGCCATGGCCGCGACCGCTGCGCTAGGGCCGCTGCCTACAGCTCCGACAGGCCAAAGTGACGCAAACGCTCAAGGTCGGTCACCCGGATGCTCTGGTACGACAAATCGACCATGCCCTCCGCCGCCAAGCGCCGCAACGCCTGGTTGACCCGCTGGCGCGAGAGCCCCGTCAGCAGGCCGATCTCCTCCTGCGACAGCTCCAGCACCGCGCTGGTACGGGGGTACAGCGCCGGGTGGAAGAGTTGGGCAACCGCCTGCGCCACGCGGGCATCGACGCTCAGCAGCCGCTCGTTCTGCACGGTGGCGATGAACTGGCCCATGCGCTCGTTCAACTGGCGCACCACGAAGCTGGCAAACGGCAGGCTTTCGTTGAGCAAGGTATGGAACACCGTGTCGGGCACCAGCGCCAGGCGGGAATCGCGGATGGCGATCACATCGTATCTTCGCGCTTCGCGCTTGATGACGCTGCCTTCTCCGCACCAGCCGCCCGCCGGTACCCCCGAAAAGGTGCAACCGCGCCCGTCCGGCGTGTAGACCGCAAGCTTGATCAGGCCGGTCTCCACCCCGATCCAGTAGCGCGACGGCTCGCCACGGTGCGCGACGAAGGCGCCGGCGGCAAAATCCTGCACCACCACCTGCCGCGCTGCCAGTGCCTGGTGGCTGGGCGCGAGTGCGGCGAACCATTCATGCCGGGAAAGCAGGGCGGCATGCCCGGCGCCGGGCGGCGGTGTCGTGATATCTGCGGGGGGAGGGGGAGGCGATCTGGGCGTGGCTGCGGGCAGGCTGGTCATGATTTCGGCTTGGCCCGGCACGGGCATTGTCATCCGGACGACAGAGCTTGGTCCTGTGTGATGATAGCCTTGCACGGTGAAAAGTAACAGCGACCGGCGGCGCGCGGCTCATCCTGAGGGCCAATACCCGCACAACCGGCGCATGCGGAGACTACGGCAATGCCAAGCGATTTCGACACCGGCCTGGGCAAGAACCCGGCCAATCACGTTCCCCTCACACCCATCGATTTCCTGGCGCGCGCGGCCAGCGTGTATGGCGACCGGCTGGCCATCGTGCACGGCCCGGTGCGCCAGAACTGGCGCGACACCTACGCGCGGGCACGGCGCCTGGCCAGCGGGCTGGCCAGCCTGGGCGTGGGCAAGGGCGATACCGTTGCGGCCTTGCTGCCCAATACGCCTGCCATGGTGGAGGCGCACTTTGGGGTGCCGATGGCTGGGGCGGTGCTCAATGCGCTGAATATCCGGCTCGATGCTTCCAACCTGATCTTCATGCTGCGCCATGGCGAAGCGCGGGTGCTGCTGGCCGATACCGAGTTTGCCGACGTGGCGCGGCAAATCGCCAACGAGATTCCCGGGCTGAAGGTGGTGGCGGTGCTGGACGCGCTCGGCCCGCAGGACGCCCCGGCCTTCGGCGAGACCGACTATGAGCGCCTGCTGGCCTCGGGCGACCCGGAGTTCGCCTGGCAGATGCCCGCTGACGAGTGGGATGCGATCGCGCTCAACTACACCTCGGGCACCACCGGTGACCCCAAGGGCGTGGTTTACCACCATCGCGGCGCGGCCATCAACGCCATCTCCAACATCCTGGAGTGGGACCTGCCCAAGCACGCGGTGTACCTGTGGACGCTGCCGATGTTCCACTGCAACGGCTGGTGCTTCCCATGGACCATCGCCGCACGCGCCGGCGTCAACGTCTGCCTGCGCAAGTTCGAGCCCAAGCTGGTGTTCGACCTGATGCGCGACGAGGGCGTGACGCACTATTGCGCCGCGCCGATCGTGCATACCGCGCTGGTCAACGCCCCGCCGGCCTGGCGCGATGGCGTGCGCGGCCCGGTGCGCGGCATGGTCGCGGGTGCGCCGCCGCCCGCCGCGGTGCTGGCGCAGATGGAGGCCATGGGCTTCGCGTTGACCCATGTCTATGGCCTGACCGAAACCTACGGCCCCGCCGCGGTATGCGCCGAGCAGGACGACTGGGCCAGCCTGTCGCAAGAGGACCGCGCCACCAAGAAGGCAAGGCAGGGGGTGCGCTACCACCTGCAGACGGAGGTGGCGGTGCTGGACCCGGACACCATGCAACCGGTGGCCTCGGACGGCGAGGAAATCGGCGAGATCATGTTCCGCGGCAACATCTGCATGAAGGGCTACCTCAAGAACGAGAAGGCCACGCGCGAGGCATTTGCCGGCGGCTGGTTCCATACCGGCGACCTGGGCGTGTGCACGCCGGACGGCTACGTCAAGATCAAGGACCGCAGCAAGGACATCATCATCTCCGGTGGCGAGAATATCTCCAGCGTGGAAGTGGAGGACGCGATCTATCGCCATCCCGCCGTGCTGGCCGTGGCAGTGGTGGCCCAGCCGGATGTGAAATGGGGCGAGACGCCCTGCGCGTTCGTGGAGCTGAAGGATGGCGCCAGCGCCACGGCCGACGAGCTGATCGCCCATTGCCGCACCCTGCTGGCGGGCTTCAAGGTGCCCAAGGCGGTGTACTTCGGGCCGTTGCCCAAAACATCGACGGGCAAGATCCAGAAGTTCGAGTTGCGCAAGAAGGTCAAGTCGGATGCGGCGATCGACGTGTAGTTGACGCCCTGCTCAAAAGCAAAGCCGGATCTGCGTTGCCGTGCTCCCCTCTCCCGCGTGCGGGAGAGGGGTTGGGGGAGAGGGCGGGCGCTCGTCACGCCTGCGTGCTGGAATACACAAACACCACGGGCTTCGCTTCAAGTGGCTCCTAGCTAAGCCACCCCTCTCCCCGGCCGTCTCCCCCTGAGGGGCGAGGGAGAGACGGCCGTCGTCATGGCGAGCGGCTTTGGCCCGCTCGACGGCTTCGGCTGGTCCTTCAGGTTTGTCAGCAGTCTGAGCGGCTCCCGAACTATCAGGAGCCGCTTTGCTTTGTCCATTGACGCCTCAGGCGCGCAGATAGCCTTCGGCCAGCGCCACCCAGCACGCAGCGCCAAGCGGAATCAGCTGGTCGTTGAAATCATATCCATCGTTGTGCACCGAGCAGCCCACCCACTCGCCGGTGCCATTGCCCAGCGCAAAATAGCAGCCCGGCATCCTCTCCAGCATCCAGGCGAAATCCTCGCTGCCCATCTGCATCGAGGGCGGCACCTGGATGACCTTGTCGTTGCCCAGCACGCTGGCCACGGCCTGCCGTGCGATGGCGGTTTCTTCCACGGTATTGCAGATCGCGGGCGCCAGGCGCTCATAGGCGATGTCCACCGCCACGCCGCACGAGGCGGCCTGGTGCGTCACCACCTCGCGGATGCGGGTCTCCAGCAGGTCTCGCACCTCCGCCACGGTGGCGCGCACGCTCAGCTTCAGCGTTGCGGTCTCCGGGATGATGTTGTAGGTGCTGCCGGCCTGCATCTCGCCCACGCTGATCACCGCGGCGTCGACCGGCGCCACGTTGCGCGCCACGATGCCTTGCAGCGCCACCACGGTCGAGGCGAGGGCCAGCGTGGGGTCGGTGGCGCGGTGGGGCATGGCGCCATGGCCACCCTTGCCGCGGAACGTGATCGTGGCGCGGTCCGAGGAGCCGCCCATCGGGCCGCTTTGCACGACCGCCATGCCCACTGGCAGGCCGGGCACATTGTGAAAGGCGTAGATCGCATCGCAGGGGAAACGCTCGAACAAGCCGTCGTTCATCATGGCCAGCGCGCCGGTCATGCCTTCCTCGTCGGGCTGGAAGATCAGGTTGAGGGTGCCGTCGAAGTGGCGCGTGGCGGCCAGGTACTCGGCCGCGGCCAGCAGCGTGGCGGTGTGGCCGTCATGGCCGCAGGCGTGCATGCGGCCTGCTACCTGGCTGGCATAGGGCAGGCCGGTGCGCTCCTGCAGTGGCAGCGCGTCCATGTCGGCGCGGATGCCGATGGTGCGCGCGCCGTTGCCCACCTTCAGTTGCGCCACCAGCCCGTGGCCGCCCACGGTGTGCACGCTATAGCCCCACTCGCGCAGCAGCGCGGCGGCCATCTCGGCGGTGCGTGGCACGTCGGCGCCCAGCTCCGGGTGGGCGTGGATGCGGTGGCGCACTTCAGCGAAGCGCTTGGCGGATTCGATCAGTGCCGGCGGGATGTTTCCGGGGTGATTTGTCATGGCTGCAGGGTGTGTGTCGTGATTTCGGATGGGATGGGTTTTTGCGCCACGGGTCAGTCGCGGCCAGGGTGGCTGGGGAACAGCGCCAGCGCGCTCAGGCTGATGCAGGAGGCCGTGATCAGGTATCCGGCGGGCGCCATGTTGCTGCCCGTGGCGCTGATCAGCCAGGTCACGATCAGCGGGGCGAAGCCGCCGAACACGGTCACGCCAAAGCTGTACATCACCGACATGCCGGTGGCGCGTTGGTGGCGCGGCAGCGCTTCCATCATCAGGGCGGCGCCCGCGCCGCTGCCGACCGAGCCCAGGGTCACGGCGGCGCCGATCAGCGCCATGGTGAGCGGCAGGCTGGGGCCAGCGGACAGCAATGTGAAGTTGGGGTAGACCAGCGCCAGCGAAGTCAGCCCGCCGGCAAACAGCAGGGGCTTGCGGCTCGGCAGCCGGTCGGCCAGCAGGCCGAACAAGGGCGCCATCACCAGCATGGCGGCGCCTGCCGTGCAGGCCGCCAGGAAGGCGGTGACAGGTGGCATGTGCAGGGCGCTCACCAGGTAAGTGGGCATGTAGAACACCATGATGTACATGGATGAGGTGCTGCCGGTCATCAACAGCATGCCCAGCAGCAGTGTGCGGCCATGTTCGCGGAACACCGTGCCGACGCCGCCATGCGCGCTGCCGCCTTCGTGGGTTTCTTGCAGGTGCCGGCGGATATACATGCCCACCGGCGCAATCAGCAGGCCAAGCATGAACGGCAGGCGCCAGCCCCACTCAAGCATGGCGTCGGGGCTGAGCAAGGCCGATGCCGCAGCACCCGTCAGCGCGCCCAGCAGCGCGGCACCGCCTTGCGTGGCGGCTTGCCAGCTGACCAGGAAACAGCGGTTGCGCTTGCTGGCGGACTCAAGCAGCAAGGCCGATGCGGCGCCGATTTCCCCGCCAGCCGACAAGCCTTGCAGCAGCCGGCCGATGACCACCAGTACGGTGGCGGCCACGCCGATGCTGGCATGGGTGGGGGTGAAGGCGATCAGCGCGGTGCCCGCTGTCATCAGCACGATGGTGAGCGTGAGCGCCGCCTTGCGGCCGCGCTGGTCGGCCAGGTTGCCGATCAGCACGGCGCCCAGGGGGCGCATCACGAAGCCGACGCCAAAGGTGGCGAAAGACAGCAGCAACGATGCCAGCGGGCTGCTCGACGGAAAGAACAGTTTGCCGATGGTGGCGGCAAAGAAGCTGTAGACCGTGAAGTCGTACATTTCCAGCCCGTTGCCGATGGCGGCGGCAACGATGGCGCGGCGCGAGTGCGGGCGGGCGGCCGTGGCGCCAGTGGCGTGACTGGCGGGCGCGGCGCCGGCCGGGTGGCCTGGCGCGGTGTGGGCAGCGGTCATGCGGTCCTCCTCGGGTGGGGTAGACGGGCAATGGGTGCGGCGTGGCCCCGTTGCTCTCGGTGTGGGGGCATGTTAGGGGCCGAGCGAGGGATAAGCACTTCGCTTTTTTTCATGGGTATGCGCATTGGGAATCAGAGCCCGGCCGCAGGGCGCGGCGCCGCCGGCCACCACGACCGGGCCGCTCCCTGTCGGCACATAGGGCGCGGCAAGGTACCCGGTGCCGCTGACGTGCCCGGCCCGCACGCCCCCGGGGGCTTGCCGCGTGTGCCCCTGCCATTGCCGCTGGCTTCCAATCCCGTCGCCTCGCTCGCCCGGCATGCCACACCACAACCGGCGTGATGCGCTATCTTCGCGGCGGCGCGCGCAGTGGGGCAATGCGCTTGCCTTTATTGCCCTTCGATTTGGCTGTGGTCCGTAACTTATTGATTGTTATTGATTTTTTCGCGGACGGTGGATGGCCTCATGTTGCGCCTGCGCAGTGTTGGGGGCATGGCGTGGCCTGCATGCGCGTTGCCGGCGCATGCCGTTCGGTCAGGGGGCGGCGGTGCTGCGCGGTGGCGGGTAGTGATCCGCCAGCGCCTGCAGCACGGCGTCGTGCAAGCGTGCTGCCGCCCACGTCAGCACATGCCGGTCGCGCGAGACCAGCGAGATGATGCGGTCGGGCACGGGCTCGGCGACCTCGATGAAATCCATCCGCTCGGTAATGTATTTGCTGCCAAGCGACTCGCTGGAAAGCAGGATCAGGGTGTCAACCTGCCAGCACAGGTCCAGCGCCAAGCCCATCGATGTGCATTCGACCACCCGGGCCGGCACCGCCAGGCCGTTAGCCGCGAACAACTGATGAAAAGGCGAGCTGGCATCGGACAGCGGGTCCAGCGCGAGCCAGTCCGCCTGCTGCAGCACGCGCACCGAGCGTGCCGCGCGCAGGGCATGCCCGCGCCGGGCACCGATCACGGTCGGCAGCCGGCACACCTGGGTGCAATCCAGCCCGCGATCCAGCGGCAGCAACTGTGAGGTCACCGCGAAATCCATGGTGCCCTCGCGCAGGTGCTCCAGCAACTGCGCCGGACGCATTTCCAGCACCCGCAGCCGGGCGTTCGGAAACTCGCGGCGGAAGGTGCCCAGGCAGGCCGCCATCGGCCGCATCAGCGCCGTGACCGGCGTCACCCCCACGGTGATCTCGCTTTGCACCGTGCCTTTCATGTCTTCCAGGTCTTCGCGCGCGCGCCGCACATTCTCGCTGATCAGCCGCGCGTGCGAGACCAGCCGCTGCCCGTAGGGCGTGAGCTGCACGCCCTTGCTCGAGCGCACAAACAAGGTAGCGCCCACGCTGCTCTCCAGCTCCTTGATCGCCTTGCTCAGCGCGGGCTGCGTCAGGTGAAGGATGCGCGAGGCTTCCTGGATGCTGCCGGTTTCGGCAACGGCGGCCAGGGCGCGCAGCTGGTTGAGCTTCATGTGGTGGCCTGCTGGATGGTGGGCGGACATGTTAATGGCAAAGCGGGCGGCGCGAAAGAATGGCAGCCTGGCGTTGTGATCGGCGTGCGAGGTGGCCTCGAGGTGGCTTTCAACCGGGCGCCGGAACCGTTGGCATGCTCTTTGCGCGGGGAACTGCATCCGGCTTGCGCTAGAATGGCAAGTCTAGCCACTGCAAGCAATGATGATGCGCTGCCATCCCGGCGTGCCTGATTCATCTTGCGTTAGCGCGTGCGCACCGATATTGTGCATCGGTGCACCGCCGACGAAGCTGCGCCGCAGTAGCCATCTTTTTCTCGCAGCGCTTCGTCTGCCTTACTCTTAATATCCCATGCAGCTTGACGACACCAACCCGCAAAACTCCTTCCTGAACACCACGCGCAAAGAGCGCAAGCGTGTGCAGGTGTACCTGGTCAGCGGCATCCGGCTCGTCGGCTCCATCGAGTCCTTCGACGCGTTCGTGGTGATGCTGAGCACGCCCGGCGGCATGCAGACCATCTACAAGCGCGCCATCTCGACGATCCAGCTCGATACCGGCACGCGTCCTCCCGGCGGCGGTGGCGGCGCACGTCCGCCCGGCGCAGGCCCGCGCACGCCGGGCTCGGGTCCTCGTCCGCCGCGTGTGTCTTCGGAAGGCAACGCCCAGGCACCCCTGGTGGTCACGCGCAAGCGCCGCGCCATGGCGCCAGGCGGTTCAGGCGAGTAATGCTGGCCGTCCTGGCCGGGCGGGGCGGCCTGCTACGTTCCGCCTGACCCGTTCATTGCCGGAACCGTTGTGTGCGAATCCGGCGGGCGTGCCTTGCTTGCCAGTGGTGCTGGAATCGTGTCCATCGTGCCCCGGCCAGGAGGCCGGGGCCTTGCGAAATGCGGTGAGGCCGCGTCGCGTCAGTTGCCGTCAGTTGCCGATGCCGAGCAGCTCGACTTCAAAGTTCAGCGTGGCGTTCGGCGGGATCGTGCCGGGCACGCCGCGCGCGCCATAGGCGGTCGGGCCCGGGCACACCAGCTTGGCCTTGCCGCCGACCTGCATCTTCTGCACGCCTTCCGTCCAGCAGGGAATGACGCGGTTCAGCGGGAACGAGATCGGCTGGCCGCGCTTGTAGGAGCTGTCGAACTCGGTACCGTCGGTGAGCGTGCCGCGGTAGTGCACCTTGACCACATCGGAGGCCTTCGGCGTGGCGCCGCTGCCCTTGACAAGCGTCTGGACGGACATGCCGGACGGCAGGGTTTCCGCGGCCGGGGCGGCAGCGTGGGTGATGGACGCCATGCCCAGGGCGGCAACTAGCAGTGCAATCTTCTTCATGTGTGTGCTGGCAGAGTGGAGGGGGAAAGTTGGCCGGTCGCGCCGGCCTGAAAACCAGCATATTAAACCGGGAATGGGATCCCTCCGGGTTTGTCTGCCGCCGCCGTCGACGTAGCCGCCAGTCCTGCCAAGCCACTCAATGGGCAAGGCGCCACGGCATCAAGGCATCAAGGTATCAAGGCATGACGGGCGGACTGTAAGGCAGCGTCGAAGCAAAGGCCCACAGCATGAACAGCACAAGCGGCGCGTGGACCAGCAACTGGGTGAAAGTAAACCCGACCACGTCCTTGGCCCGGATCCCCAGCACGCCCAGCAGCGGCAGCATCCAGAACGGGTTGATCAGGTTGGGCAGCGCCTCCGCGGCGTTGTACACCTGCACCGCCCAGCCCAGGTGGACTTGCAGTTCATTGGCAGCCTGCATCACGTAAGGTGCCTCGATGACCCATTTGCCGCCGCCCGATGGCACGAAGAAGCCCAGCACGGCGGAATAGACGCCCATCACCGCGGAGAACGAATCCTTGGTGGCGACCGAGACGAAAGCCGATGCCAGGTGGTGCGACAACGTCGTGCCATCCATGCCGGCTGCCTTGGTGAGGATGAACGCAATGCCGCCGTAGAGCGGAAACTGGATCAGCACCCCGGCGGTGGATGGCACGGACCTGGCCACGGCGCGCAGGAAGCGCTTGGGACGCCAGTTCAGCAGCATGCCCAGCATCAGGAACAGAAAGTTGTAAGTGTTGAGGTTGGAGATCGCGAGGATCGGGTCCTTGGTGGTGAATTCATGCACCAGCCAACCGGCGCCGAGGGCCACGATCAGCAGGGTCAGCAAGGGGCTGTATTCCAGCCATTCGCCGGGGCGCGTGGGGCGGCCAATGCCATCGCCGGCATCGTCGATATCCACGCCCATGTCCTGCGCGGTGCGCGCGCGCTCGCCCGCCGGCGCTGAAAAATACGCTACCAGCAAGGAAGCGACGATCAGCACGGCTGTCATCGCCATCGATTGCCACAGGAAGATGGTCTGCGAAAACGGAATCACGCCCGTGATATCCAGCAGCGACTTGGGCAGGCTGGCGGGATTGGCCTGCAACTGCGCTGCGGACGAACTCAAGCCCAGTGCCCAGGTGGCGCCCATTCCCAGGTAGGCGGCGGCGCTGGCCGCGCGATAGTCCACGCGCAGCCCGGTGCGTCGTGCAATGGCCCGCACCAGCAGCCCGCTGAAGATCAGGCTGATGGCCCAGTTGAGCAGGGAGGTCAGCAGGCTGACCAGCGCGACAAAGGCGATGGCGCCGCGTGCTGTGCGCGGCAGGGCGGCTAGCCGCTCGATCAGCAGGGAAGCCGGCGGCGAGGCCGCCACGACATAGCCCGAGATGGCCACCACCGCCATTTGCATGGTGAACGGGATCAGGCTCCAGAAGCCGTCGCCAAATGCGCGGGCCACGCCATGCGCGGGCGCGCCGATGGCCATCGCGCCAAGCGCCACGACGATCACCGCGATGGCGGCAAAGATATACGAGTCGGGGAACCAGCGCTCGGACCAGTCGGTGACCTTGACGGCCAGACGCTCCAGTCCGCCGCGGCCCGGGTGGTCCGGGTGGTTGGCTGCGTTCAGGGGCAGGGGGGTGCTTTTCATGCTTGTCTCCTTACATTGCCATGGCTTTCTGCGCGCGGCGTGGTGCGCGGCAAGCCTTCGAATCCTTCATAAGCCATGACGGCGGCCGCGAGGTCTTCCAGCGCGGTGCCGACAGCCTTGAAGACGGTGATTTCCGTGTCATCCGTGCGGCCGCGATGGCGCTGCTGGCACAGGTCCGCGAGCGTGCCCCGGATATCGGTGGCCTTGAGCACGCCAGCTTCGATCGGGTGGAGCAGGTCGCCGGCCTTGAGCACGGCTTCGCTGGTGTCGACGAAGACGGCGGTTGACTCGAAGCAGCCGTCGTCGGCCTCGCGCATGGCCGGCGTGAAGCCGCCGATCAGGTCCAGGTGGGTGCCGGGCCTGAGCCACGCGCGCTGCACGAGCGGCGAGGTGGAGAGCGTGGCGGAGGTCACAATATCGGCGTCTTCGCAGGCGGCGGCGATCGTCGCGACAAAGCGCGCCTCGAAGCCGTCGGCCCGCAATCTTGCCGCCAGCGCTTCGCCTTGGCTCGCGTTGATATCCCAGACGGCAACGCGCTGGATCGGCCTGACGGCGCGATAGGCTTGGGGCAGCAGGCTGGCTACGCGGCCCGCGCCGAGCACCAGCATCGACGAAGCATCATTGCGGCTCAGGTAAGAGGCCGCCAGCGCCGACGCGGCGGCGGTACGCCTGGACGTGATCTCGTTGCCATCGATCATGGACAACGGTTTGCCGGTGCACGCATCGTGCAGCAGGTAGGTCGAGTACAAGCCCGGCAGCCCGGACAACGTATTGCCCGGGTAGATGGTCACGGTCTTGACGCCGAGATAGGCGTCGGCCTGCCAGGCGGGCATCAGCAGCATTGTCCCCGGCGCCGCGCCGTGCGTATCGATGACATGGCTGTGGCGCTGCGGGACCTCGCAGCCGCGGATAAACGCGTCGCGCAGGGCAGGCACGAGTTTGGCGAACGGCAGCAGCGCGCGGGTGGTGTCGGAGTCGAGTATCAACATGTTGGCTTGGGTGGGGTTGGAAGAAGGGCGGCGGCGGGCGCAATCATGCGTTCAGCACGATGTCGCTGGCAGGCACGGCCTGGCACGCCAGGCACATGCCGGCATCGTCGGGTTCCTCGCCGTGCAGGTGCCGGATGCGGCCCGACACGACGGAAACCGCGCAGCTCTCGCACTGGCCGACCCGGCAGCCGCTGGGCAGTGCCAGGCCGAGCTTTTCAGCGAAGCCCAGCAGTGGGCCGTCCGCCGAGCGCCAGGTGCCGGTGGTGCCGGACCTGGCGAACACCACATTGAACTGCTGGCCTGGCCCGGCCGCCACGCGTTCGGGCGAGCGGAACACTTCGCGCAAGATGTCGGCGCGCGGCACGCCACGCTCGGCCAGCGCGTTGGCGAAGGCGGTCATCATTGGCGCGGGGCCGCACATATAGACGAGCGGGCGCTGGCCGAGCAGTCCGGCCGGGACATGCTCGGCGCTGACGCGTCCGGCCACGTCGTAGTCGACGCCGGGTACGTCGCCTTGCGCGGGACTGTCGTAGAAATTGACGACTTCCAGCGTCGGCAAGGTGTGCCGCAGTGCCAGGATGCGTGACCGGAACGCATGGGCCAGGCCGTTCTGGTTCGCGTACAACAGCAGTATCTTTGGTGCATCAGCGAGCCCGGCCAGCGATTCGAGCAGGCTGACAAACGGCGTGATGCCGATCCCGCCGGCCAGCAGCACCAGTGGGCGCCGGGTGCGCACCGGCATGACAAAGGTGCCGGATGGCGAACGCAGCGAGACGATGTCGCCAATCGCAAGGCACAGGTTGATATGCGACGAAGCGCGCCCGAACACGGCCTCGCCGGTATCGGTCAGGCCCGCCGCGCGGCGCACGGAGATTGAGTAGCCACGCCGCATCGGCAAGACGGCGGGGCCGGTCAGCGAATACGAGCGTACGATCTCTTCGCCGGCGGGCGGCACGGTGAGCTTGATCGTCACATGCTGGCCCGGCAGGAAGTCCGGCAAGCCGCCGCCATCGATGGGTTCCAGGCATACCGACGTGACCTCGCGCGCTTCCTTCACCAGGCTAGCGACGCGAAAGGCGCGATAGCCGTCCCACCGGCGGCGCGTCACATCGAAGGCCGGGTCGTGCTCGACGTTGCAGCGGTAGGCCCGCAGCGGCACGGAGCCGCTGACCGGATCGATGCTGTCCGCGGCGATCAAGCCGTTGTAGTTGCTGTTGTTCTCGCCCGTGACGCCGAGCGCGGTCTGCGCAAGCGCATCGCAGCCCTGCCACCAGCCAAATTCGCCGACCACCACGCGGGGATGCAGGCCTTCCCGGATCTTGGCGATAAACCTTGCGCTGCCCATGGACGTGGTCACCCGGATCGCATCGCCGCTGGCAATCCCGCGCGCGGCTGCCAGCGCGGCCGGGATTTCCGCTTCGGGTTGCAGCGCGCGGCGCCGCAGCGAGGGCAGCCCGCGATGCTGGCTGTGGCAGTAGTAGCCGCTCTTGGCCGAGGTCAGGACGAAAGGATAGGCGTCGCCGGCAGCGTCGTCTGCTTCTTCGGGGCACTGGCCGGCGCGTGGCAGTGGCGGATAGCCGTGGCGCAGCAACTGTTCGGAGTACAACTCCACCAACCCCGTTTGTGTGTTGAAGGCGCGAGCGCGCGGCCGGCCCGCATACTTGCGCTCCACGTCGGCAACGGGCACGCGGATGCCTTCCGGTTGCTCACGCAGCTTGTCCACTGTCAACCCTGACGGGGCGAGCATGTGATTCCATCCCGCCTCCAGGCTGCCGCCAAAGAACGCCTGCCCCATGCCCAGCCTGACGGCGAGATCGAACACGATGTCGTTGTCCGAGCGCGACTCCCCGCGCGGCGACACCATGCGCTGGCGCAACTGCACCAGTTGCTCGGCCTCGGCGGAGATCTCGAAACCGATGCGCAGTCCCTCGCGCTCCCACGGCGTGTTGACCGGCAGCAGGATATCGGCGTAGCGGGAACTGGGGGTTTCGAACAGATCGCAATGGACATAAAAGTCCAGGCTGCGCAGGGCGCGCTCGCCGTCGTCCACATCGGCTTGCGAGAGCAGGGGATTGGTGCCGAATGCCATCAGCGTGCGCACGGCGTAGGGCTGCGCGTGCAGGATCGCCCGGTAAAGGTCGCGCGCGGTGACCCATCCCTGCGCGGGCGGCCCGAGCGGCCTCGCGTCATAGCCCAGTGCCTTGCTCTTCTGCGCCGGCGGCAGCAGGTCGAAGCTGTTGACCGGGTTGTACGGGGGCTTTTGAAAGATCCGGTTGCCACCCGGCTTGTCGAAACTGCCGGTCAAGGCATAGAGGCACGCGATTGCCCGGTCCGTCTGGGTTGCGTTGTCATGCTGGCCAACGCCGGACCAGGCGTGATAGGCCACGCGCCTGGCCGAGCCGAACAGGCTTGCCGCATGGCGGATATCCGCCTGCGCCACCCAGGTGAGCCGCTCGGCTACGTCAGCGGGGTAACGGGCGCATTCGCCGGCATACAGGTCGAAGGCGGGTCGGCAAGCGAGCGTGGCCGTGCCTGTGGCGTGGCCCACTTCGAAAGTGCCTCTTAGCGCGACATGCTCGAAATCCCGCCCGGCCAGCGTCGACGACGGCCGGGCTTGTCCGGCATGGGCGTCCCAGGCCAGGTAGGCATCGCCGTCGGCCAGCCCCAGGTCGCGGCCCCGCAGGAAGCGCCCGTTGTCGCTGCGCACCAGCAAGGGGCCATTGGTCCATTGCCGCACGAAGGCCAGGTCGAACGCATTGGCTTCGATCAGCAGGTTGGCGATCGCCATGGCGAGCACGGCGTCCGTGCCCGGCCGCACGCGCAGCCATTGCTCCGCCTGGCCAGCCAGCGCTGTCTGCCTGGGGTCTACCACCAGCAGCTTCGCGCCGGCGGCCCTGCCGGCACCAATCGCTTCGGCCTGCGACAGCCAGGTGTTGGTCGGGTTATGGCCCCACAACACGATGAGTTCGGCGTTGCGGTAATCCGCGGTCGGCATGCCGCAGCCGAAGGTGAAGGCGTGCGCATAGTCCTTGTGCCAGTTGCAGATTTCCGTGGCGTAACAGGTGTTGGGACTGCCAAAGAGCCGGATAAGCCGCTCGATCCAGTCGATGCTGTCGGACAGCGGCGTGCCGCTCGGCGTGGTGACGGCAAAGGCGACCGATTCGGCGCCGCCCTCGCACCTGGCCTGGAGCAGGCGCTGCGCAACCTCGGCCAGGGCATGCTCCCAGCTAATGCGCTGCCAGCCGGGATCCGCGTCGGTCTTGGGCGTGGTCCGCCGCATCGGATACAGCACGCGGTCGGCGCCATGGACCAGCTCCGGCGCGGATTTTCCTTTCATGCACATCGCCTTGCCCGTGGGGTGCGAGGTGTCCGGGCGCACTGCGATCAGCGCATCGTTCTCCACCACGTTCACCGTGCCGCATCGGGAGCGGCACAACGTGCAGTAGCCGCGCTTGTCTTCCTGAATCATGGTTGTCACCGCATCTTGTCTCCTGACCGGATGCTAGCTAGGATGAGGAAGTATTTCTAATTCATAATTTCGACATAGTAATATCGGAAAAATCGATGCTCCCCACTCTAAAGCAACTGCAGCATTTCGTGGCCATCGCCGAGACGGGGCAAGTGTCGCGTGCGGCACTTCGTTGCCACGTATCGCAGTCGTCCATGACGGCCTCCCTGAAGAGTCTGGAGCAAGCGGTGGGCGTGCAGTTGTTCACCCGGCACGCCGGCGGCGTGCGCCTTACCGAAGCCGGTACGCGTTTCCTGCGGCATGCGCAGCAGATCGAGGACGCCGTGCTGGATGCGGTGGAAGCCGTCAGCGTGGCGCCGGTAGACATCGCGGGCACGGTGCGCATGGGCGTGACCGAAACCATCACGGCTTATGTGCTGCCCGGCTTGCTAGAGTCCATCGAGAGAAAATTCCCCAGGCTGCGGCTTGAGCTGCTGGAGCGGGAACGGCATGACATCGAGCGGGGCATCCTGCGTGGCGAGATCGATATTGCCCTGCTGCTGGTTTCGAACCTGCCCGGGCTCGACCATGTCACCTGCGAAACGCTGCTGCGCTCGCCAAGGCAGCTATGGGGCCATCCCGAGCATCCGCTGATGACGGCGGACCGCATCGGCCTGGCGGACGTGGCGCGGCATGACTACATCCTGCTCGACATGGACGAGCACATTGCCACGGTCGGCAAGTACTGGGGGCAATATGGTCTGGCGCCCCAGGTCCGCTACCAGAGCTGCTCGATCGAGGCGGTCCGCAGCCTGGTGGCGGCCGGGCGCGGCATCGCCATCCTGTCCGACCTGGTCTACCGGCCGTGGTCGCTGGAGGGGCAGCGCATCGTGCGGCGCGGGATTGCCGACAAGGTGCCGTCGATGGACGTGGGGCTGGTATGGAAGCGGGAACCCGCCACCGCGGGCAATGTGGTGGCGCTGGCGGACTACCTGCGCAGTGCGCTCAAGGGCAGGGAGAAAGCACGCATGTGAGCCGGCGGGCCTATGCCAGGATCAGTGGCCGGCGACGGATTGCCGACTTGCACAGGTTGATCGGGCTATGCCACGCCAATGACGCCACTGGCTCGTACCCCTTGATGGAAACGCTGTGCGTATCCTGCTAGCTGTCCGGCACCTTCGGCGTGGGCGCGCCCCCGGTCTTGGGGGCCACGCTCTTTCGCCATGAATGGCAAGCTTGCCGGCGCTACTGCGTGTTGTGCGCGGACAGCCATGCGGCGCCAGTGGCACACGGCGGCAAACTTGGCTAGAGTGGGAACCTCATACAGTTCGCGTCAAGCATGAGGATACCCATGGAAGCCCAGCGCCTGCAGTTCCCGGGAAGTGATGGTCAGCAACTCAGCGCACGGCTGGATTTGCCAGTTGGCCCGGTGCGCACCTTTGCCTTGTTCGCCCATTGCTTCACTTGCGGCAAGGACGTGCTGGCGGCGACGCGTATCGCGCAGGCGCTGACGGCGCACGGCATCGCCGTGCTGCGCTTTGATTTCACCGGCCTTGGCGGCAGCGGCGGCGATTTCGCCAATACCAATTTCTCGTCCAACGTGGCCGACCTGCTGGCGGCGGCGGACTACCTGCGCCAGCATCACCGGGCGCCGGCCTTGCTGATCGGCCACAGCCTGGGCGGCGCGGCGGTGCTCAGCGCCGCGCACGGCATCCCCGAAGCCAAGGCGGTCGTCACCATCGCCGCGCCGAGCGATCCGAGCCATGTGGTCGGCCTGTTCGGCGACCAGGCCGCGCGCATCGAGGCCGATGGACAGGCCGAGGTCCGGCTCGCCGGCCGTGCGTTCAAGATCAAGCGGCAATTCATCGAAGACGTGGCCGAGCAGAAGCTGCTCGATAGCGTAGCCAAGCTGCGCAAGGCGCTGCTGGTCATGCATGCGCCGCAGGACGACACCGTCGGCATCGACAACGCCACGCAGATCTTCATTGCCGCCAAGCACCCCAAGAGCTTCGTCTCGCTCGACCGCGCCGATCACCTGCTCACGCGCAAGGCCGATGCCGTCTACGTGGCCAACACCATCGCGGCATGGAGCCAGCGCTATCTCGACATCGATGCCCTGGATGTGCCGGCCGCGGTGGCCGAGGAAGGGCTGGTGCGGGTGGAGGAAAGCCACGTCGGCAAGTACCAGGAGCGCATCACCGCCGGGCCTCATCACTTGCTGGCCGACGAGCCCGTTTCGTTTGGCGGCCTCAATGGCGGGCCTGCGCCTTACGACTTGCTGCTGGCGGGGCTGGGCGCCTGCACCGCCATGACCATGCGCATGTATGCCGATCGCAAGGGCTGGCCACTGGAACACGTGGCCGTGACGCTGCGCCACGAGAAGATCCACGCGACCGATAGCGCGGAGTGCTCCACCACCGAAGGCAAGATCGACTGGATCGAGCGGGAGATCACCATGCGCGGCCCGCTGGACGAGGCGCAACGCGCGGCGCTGATGGAGATCGCCGACAAGTGCCCGGTCCACCGGACCCTGCATTCGGAGGTGGTGGTGCGGACCCATCTGGCGGCGACTGCCGCCAGGTAGGCCGCCGGCGCGAACCGGACGAGGCGGCCTGCGGGCTGTCCCTTCCGGTTTTGCCCGGGGGCTTCTCAGAGGAAGGTTGTCTCGATCCTTGACGCACCCTTGAGGAACAGCGTCACCGGCGTGCGCTCGCAGATCTGCGCGAGCCGCTCGCGCTCGGCCTCGCCCAGTTCCACGCCGCCAAGCCGGACTTCGCGCCGGATGAAGCGTGCCTCATCCTTGCCCTGGAAGACTGCCGTGACTTCCACATCAGCCACGGGCCACTGTTTTCTCTGCATATACATTTTCAGCGTGATGGCGGTGCAGGACACCAGCCCGGACAGCACGAAGGCAAAGGGCGGCGGGCCCTGGTCCGTGCCGCCCAGCCCGGCGGACTCGTCACCGACCAGTGCGTGGCTGCCGGCCTGCAGGTGCACAAGGTAGTTGGCATCGGCCGAGCCGATCCGGGCGGTGGCTTGGGAGTTTGACATGGGTTTTCCTAGGGTTGTTGGTGCAGAGGATTGCGCGGATTGTGCCCGATATTATGCGGGTGCGCGCCGCAGGGAAAGGCTCTTCTCGGCATAATTCCCGCTTGTCATCGGCATTGGGGGCCAGGGCACCGTAGCTATCCGAGGTCCGCGGTGGCCAGGGCACGCCTACACTGTAGCCATCACTTCAAGATCAGGGGCACGCATGGAAGCATCGCAAGTCTTGCCGTTGCTGCTGCATTTCGACCAGCATCTTGGCCCTGCTATCGCGCAATACGGCGTCTTGGTCTACGGCATCCTGTTCGCCATCGTGTTCTGCGAGATCGGGCTGTTGCCGCTGTTCTTCCTGCCAGGCGACCCGCTGCTGTTCCTCTGTGGCGCGTTCTGCGCGGCGGGCGCGCTCAAGCTATGGATCCTGCTGCCGGTGCTGCTGATCGCCGCAGTGGCCGGCAGCCTGCTGAACTACGCCATCGGCAAAGCCATCGGGGAGCGCGTGTTCACGGGCGGCTACCGATGGATCAATCGCGACGCACTGCGCAGGACGCATGACTTCTACCAGCGCCACGGCGGGCTGACTTTGCTGCTGTCCCCTTTCGTCGCCGTGGTGCGCACCTTTGCGCCCTTCGTTGCGGGCGTGTCCGCCATGTCCGCGACGCGCTTCGCGCTGGCCGCGAGCGCTGGCGCTACGGTGTGGGTGGTGTCGCTGCTGGCCGGCGGCTATCTCTTCGGCAATGTGCCGCTGGTGCGCGATCACATGAGCGCCATCGTCCTGCTTGGGCTTGCGCTTGGGCTGGGGTCGCTGGTGGTGGCGAGTGCGTGGCGGGCGGTGAAGGGGAGGCAGGGGG
>NZ_JBXASU010000074.1:0-36926 GCF_058809705.1 Cupriavidus sp. MPR-AND1C
GACAAGGGGAAAGCGTCAGAACTTGTGGCGCAGGCCCACACCGAAGGTGTCGCCGTGCGACAGGTCGGTGATCTTGTCGTAGAAGTAAGCGGCGTAGACGTCGGTGCGCTTGGACAGGTTGTAGTCGTAAGCGACCGCCACCGTGTTGCGCTTGAAGTCCGCGACCGAGTTCTTGGTCTTGTCGTAGGCGTAGGACGCCAGGATATTGCCATTGCCGACCGGCACCGAAACGCCGACCTGGCCGTTGGTGTGCTTGATGTCGCCGTTGACGTTGTTGTTGATGTCCGACTTGATGTACTGGCCTTGCGCGAACAGCTTGACGATCTTGAAGTCGTAGCTCACGCCGCCCTGCACCGCATTTTGCTTGCTGAATCCGACCAGCAGCGGGCTGGTCGATGCGGTCACGTCACCCGGCGTGCTGTCGAACTTGACCTGCTGGAAGGCCAGCGTGGCAGCGAACGGGCCGTTGAAGTACGTCAGGTTGCCGCCCCACTTGTTCTGGCCGGTGGCGCCAGCTTTCTCGCCGAACGAGTAGATCACGTTGGCGGTCAGGCCGCCGAAGTTCGGCGTGGAGTACAGCAGCGAGTTGTTCCAGCCCGAATCGCCGATGATGCCCGGGTCGTTCACGCGGGCCGTGGAGGCGCCGAAATAGGTGTGGAACACCATCGGCGAGAACACGTAGGAGTCGATCAGCGGGTTGAACAGGATGGTCGACACGAAGTAGGGCGTGGTGTTGCGGCCCAGCTTGATGGTGCCCAGCTTGTCGTTCTGCAGGCCCACGAATGCATTGCGGCTGAACATCGAGTCGCCGTTGAAGCGGCCCGAGGAGCCACTGTCGGTGCGGAAGAAGCCGTTCAGGTCGAAGATGGCCTTGGTGCCGCCGCCGAGGTCTTCGGTGCCCTTGATGCCCCAGTACGAGGTCTGCATGCCGCCCGAATTGGCGACATAGGCGCGGTTGGCCGCGCCGACGTTCTTGACGCCGCCGACGAACATGTCGGCCTGGCCGTACAGCGTGACGCTGGATTGCGCCATGGCCGCGCCGCTGAAAAGGGCTGCTGCCATCGCTGCCAGCTTGAGGGCCGGCTTGATCTGCTTATGCATTGTGGGTTTCTCCGTGGTTGATCCGTTGCGTTCTTTGTGTACTGGGTCCCTGACGGGTTCTATTAGCTTTCGCTGCTCCACGAGCTTGATGGGCTTGATGAGCTTTATTGGTTCTGGTGCCTTTTTTGGTGCCTTTTTTGGTGCCAGGCGGAGGCCGGGCCTGGGCTCGGTCCGGCCGCTGCCCGTTACAGCAGCATGGGTAAGTCAGCGGTAAATCAGTGGTAAATCAGTGGAATGACAGGGGTAACGCAGGGCTAACGAACCAGCTGCTTTTTTGGCTCAGCCGGATACTAAGTCGTTCAGCCGGAATTGCGCAATGCGGTGGATCTGGTTGATGCAAGTTTGCAACTCTGCGGCCGGTTCGTTGCTCACGCGCCTTGCGAACTCGCCGATGATGCCGGCGCGGTCGTAGCCGCGCACCGCCAGGATGAAGGGGAAGCCGAATTTCTCGTTGTACTGGCGGTTGAGCGATTGCAGTTGCTCGAACTCCGCCGCGGAGCACTGGTCCAGGCCGGCGCCGCTTTGCTCGCGGGTGGATTCGGCGGTCAGCTCGCCGCGCACGGCGGCCTTGCCGGCCAGCTCCGGGTGGGCGCGCACCAGCTTGATCTGGGCAGCGTCGCCCGCGCCGTCCACGATGGCGCGCATGGCGTCGGCCAGCGCGGCCGCATGGGCAAAGGGGCGCTGCGTGGCGGCGGCTTGCGCCACCCACGCGGAGTGTTCATAGATGCCGCCGAGCGCCTGGATGAAGTCGGCGGCCGGCAGGGCGTTGAGTTGGTCGAGGGTGTAGGTCTGGCTCATGGTTCGGCTTATGCGTGGTTCTGTGCGGAGTAGGGATGGGTTTCGGCCCAGTGGCGCGCGATATCCACGCGCCGGCAGATCCAGACCTTGTCGTGTCCCTGCGCGTAGTCGAGAAAGCGCTGCAGCCCGCGCATGCGGCCCGGGCGGCCCAGCAGGCGGCAGTGCATGCCCACCGACAGCATCTTGGGGCGGTCCAGCCCCTGCGGATCGCCCTCGGCGTAGAGCACGTCGAAGGCGTCCTTGAGGTAGTGGAAGAACTGCTCGCCGGTGTTGAAGCCTTGCGGCGTGGCAAAGCGCATGTCGTTGGAGTCGAGCGTATAGGGCACCACCAGGTGGGGCTTCTTTTCGCCGCCGGTGACCTCCACCTCGGTCCAGAAGGGCAGGTCGTCGCCGTAGTAGTCCGAGTCATACAGCAGCCCGCCGTGCTCCACCACCAGGCGGCGCGTGTTGGGGCTGTCGCGGCCGGTGTACCACCCGAGTGGCAGCGAGCCGGTCAGTTCCTTGATGATCTGCATGCCGATGCGCATGTGCTCGCGCTCGGTGGCTTCATCCATGCCCTGGTAGTGGATCCAGCGCCAGCCGTGGCAGGCGATCTCATGGCCTAGCTCGACGAACGCGCGGGTCAGGTCCGGATGGCGCTGCAATGCCATTGACACGCCAAAGATCGTCAGCGGCAGCCCGCGCTGCTCGAACTCGCGCAGGATGCGCCAGACGCCGGCGCGCGAGCCGTACTCGTACACGCCCTCCATGCTCATGTGGCGGTCGGGGTAAGCCGCCGCGCCGATGATCTCGGAGAGGAACTGTTCGGAGCCGGCATCGCCGTGCAGCACGTTGTTTTCGCCGCCCTCTTCGTAGTTGAGGACGAACTGCAGCGCGATGCGCGCGCCGCCCGGCCAGCGGGCGTGCGGCGGCTGGCTGCCGTAGCCGATCAGATCGCGTGGATAGTTGTGGCTTGTCATCAGGGTCATGGTTCTTCAGGAAACGGTGCCGGCCGCCGCCGGCTGGACTTATTCCGTGCCGTGCGAGTTGGCCGCGGCGTTGCGCATGGCTTCTTCACGCGACTGGATGCCGTTGAAGAAGACGTTGAGCACGACTGCCACGATGGTGCCCAGCACGATGCCGCTGTGGGTGAACGGGTCGGTCCACTTGGGCAGGTACTGGAAGAAGGTCGGCGCCAGTGTCGGGATCATGCCGAAGCCGATCGAGATGGCGACGATGAACAGGTTGAAGCGGTTGCGGTTGAAATCGCACGAGCCCAGGATGCGGATGCCGGTGGCGGCCACCATGCCGAACATCACGATGCCCGCGCCGCCGAGCACGAACTGCGGCACCGAGGCCACGATGTGCGCCATCTTCGGGAACAGGCCCAGGCCGATCAGGATGATGCCGCCGGCCACCGCCACATAGCGCGAGCGCACGCCGGTCACCGTCACCAGGCCCACGTTCTGCGAGAACGAGGTGTAGGGAAAGGTGTTGAACACGCCGCCAATCACGGTGCCAAGGCCGTCCGCGCGCAGGCCGCGGGTCAGGTCTTCGTTGGACAGGCGCTTGCCGGTGATGTCGGCCAGCGCGAGGAACATGCCGGTGGATTCCACCAGCGTGATCAGCATCACCACGCACATCGACAGGATGGCCGGAAGGTCGAAGGTCGGGATGCCGAAGTGCAGCGGCGTGATCAGCGCGATCGCGCTGGCGTCGCTAAGGCCTTCGAAGGAAACCTTGCCCAGCGTCATCGCCACCAGGGTGCCGATCACGATGCCAAGCAGCACCGCGCAGTTGGAGATCAGGCCGCGGCCATACTTGCTCAGCAACAGGATCGCCACCAGCACCAGCGCCGCGATGCCCAGGTTGCCCAGGTCGCCATAGGCGAGGTTTGGCACATCCTTGACCACGCCGTCGATCACGGCACGGGTGGTGGGCTGGCCGCCGGCCGCCCAGTTGATGCCCACCCGCATCAGCGACACCCCGATCAGCGTGATCACCGTGCCGGTGACGACAGGCGGGAACAGCCCGAGCATGCGTCCCATCAGCGGCGCCACCAGGATGCCGAACACCCCTGCGGCAATCACCGCGCCGTAGATGCCCAGCAGGCCCACGTTGGGGTCGGAGCCGATGGCGATCATCGGCGCCACCGAGGCAAAGGTCACTCCCATCATGACCGGCATGCGGATGCCGAACTTCCAGAAGCCGAAAGCCTGGATCAGCGTGGCCAGGCCCGCCGCGAACAGGTCGGCATTGATCAGGAAGGCAAGCTGATCCTTGGGCAGCTTGAGCGCGCCGCCGATGATCAGCGGCACCGCGACGGTACCGGCATACATCACCAGCACGTGCTGCAGGCCGAGCGCAAGCAGCCGGCCCGAAGGCAGCCGCTCGTTGGTTTGGTCCGTTGTGACCGTGGTGCTAGCGCTAGTCATGGATGTGTCTCCTCTCCTTTGGATTTGATGGGAACGCTGCCGGGCGGGGTGGCTCTCGGTATGTGACTCCGGCTTCGCGCATCGTCGGGGACGCGTTTCTCATGAGCAGGAATCGGGCCTTGGCCGCAGGTTGGCAGCGGGAACAACCTGCTAGGTGGAGTGACCCAGCACGCTGCGAAGATCGAAATTGCCCGGTTCATCGGGCTGCACGCGATCGGCGCAAGCGCCGAGATGGTGCGCCATGCGGCTCTGGGCCAGGGCCGCATCGCCCTGTTCCAGTGCGTCGAGGATCTCTTCGTGTTCGTCGAAGGAGCAGGCGTTATTGCCCGGCGCCTCGACGCTGGCGATCATCAGCGTGGTGCGCGACACCAGCCGGCGCATCATGGTGACCAGCAGCGCGTTGCCCGAAATCTCGGCCAGCGCGGTATGGAACTCGGCCGACAGGCGGATCCACTTGGGCCGCTCGTTGGTGAGGAAGGCCTGGCGCTCGGCCTCCACCATCTTGCGCAGCGGCGCGATCACGCGCTTGACGTCGCGCATGCCGGCGAGCTTCTCCAGCACCGCGCGCTCCAGCATCTGGCGCAGCTCGAACATGTCGTGCGCCTCGTCGGTGGAGGGGCTGGCGATGAAGGCGCCGCGGTTGGGTTCCAGGTCCACCATGCCGTCGGCGGCCAGGTGCGCCAGCACCTTGCGCACCGTGTGGCGCGCGGTGGCATAGATTTCGCACAGCGAGTGCTCGGTCAGCTTGGTGCGAGGGGGCAGACGATGTTCCATGATCGCGTCATAGATCTCGTGATACATGCGCTCCTCGACGGAACCCTTGCGGGCGGGCTTGATTTCGGTCGGGGCGGCGGTGTCATCGGCACCGGCGATCAGCTTGAGACTCTTGGACATCTTGGCACCAGCGTATCGGTGAGGAGGGGAGCGGCGCGCCGTGTGAGCGGGGTGAAGCAGAGTGGCGCGCCCCAAAAATTGTTGACAATTATTTGGTTGGCACGGCAATATTGTCAACAAAACCGAGCTAGGTTTTCGACAAGTCAGGGTAATTCCTGAGTTGCCATCCGGAGTGGTGCGAAGCATTGTCGCCATGCACCAGTCCAGCGCCGGGATGCGTTAGAAATACGTACCGAGCGGGCACCATTCCCACAAATGGTGCTAGTGAAGGCAGCGGCGCCTCTCACAACCCAAAGCCCTAAGGAATAACAGGATGGGACGCTTGACCACACATGTACTCGACACCGCAGCCGGCACGCCCGGCGCCGGCATGTCGATTACCCTGCATAAAATTGTCGACAATCGCAAGGAGACGCTGAAGACAGTCGTCACCAACCACGATGGCCGTTGCGACCAGCCCCTGCTGGATGGCGACACCATGGCGGTCGGGGTGTACGAACTCGAATTCGGCGCCGGCGATTATTTCCGCACCCAGGGCACCAAGCTGCCCGAGCCGGCTTTCCTCGACGTGGTGACGCTGCGTTTCGGCATTGCCGACACCAGCGCGCATTACCACGTGCCGCTGCTGGTCTCCCCCTGGTCGTACTCGACCTACCGTGGCAGCTAAGCGCGGCAACGGGCGATAAAGGAGACAAGACATGGAAGGCTATATCCTCGACTGGGCCAATCTGCTGCTGCGCTGGGTGCACGTCATCACGGCGATCGCGTGGATCGGCTCCTCGTTCTATTTCGTCTGGCTGGACAACAGCCTGACCCGTCCCGACGACCCCGACCTGCAGGAGAAGGGCGTGGGCGGCGAACTGTGGGCGGTGCACGGCGGCGGGTTCTACAACCCGCAGAAATACCTGAGCGCGCCCAAGACGCTGCCGGAGAACCTGCACTGGTTTTACTGGGAGTCCTATTCCACCTGGATGACCGGCTTTGGCCTGCTGGTGGTGCTGTACCTGTTCAACGCCAGCACGTTCCTGATCGACAAGAACGTGATGGACATGTCGCCGGGCGCGGCGATCGGGTTTGCGCTGTCGTATCTTGGCGTGGGCTGGCTGGTGTACGACTGCATCTGCCGCGTGTTCGGCAAGAGCGACCGCACCGTCGGCATCCTGGTGGCGATCTACGTGGCGCTGGCCGCGTTCGTGGCCTGCCACGTGTTCTCGGGCCGCGCGGCATTCCTGCTGACCGGCGCGATGATCGCGACCATCATGAGCGCCAACGTGCTGGTGTGGATCATCCCGGGGCAGCGCAAGGTGGTTGCCGCGCTGCGCGCGGGCGATCCGGTGGATCCGGTGCATGGCAAGAACGCCAAGCAGCGCAGCGTGCACAACACGTACTTCACGCTGCCGGTGTTGTTCGCCATGCTGTCGAACCACTACAGCATGACCTACAGCTACAAGTACAACTGGGCCGTGCTGGTGCTGATCATGCTGGCCGGCGTGCTGATTCGCCAGTTCTTCATCCTCAAGCACAAGGGCAGGATCAACGTCGCGTGGCCGGCTGCCGGCGTGGCCGTGCTGGCGGTTGTCGCGGTGATGATCGCGCCGGTGCCGCGTGAGGTGGTCGCCAGCAAGGACGGTGCGGCTGCCGCGCAGGTGAGCTTTATCCAGGTACAGGAAGTCATCAATTCGCGCTGCATCCAATGCCATGCCGCGGCGCCAAAGTTGATGCCGAGCGCCGCCAAGGGTATCAAGCTCGATACCGCTGACGAGATCAAGGCGCATGCGCAGATGATCTACCAGCAGGCGGTGCAGCAAAAGGCCATGCCGCTTGGCAACGTCACGCAGATCACGGATGACGAGCGCGCGCTGCTGGGCCAGTGGTTCGAGGCAGGCGCCAAGACCACCAACTGATTTGATGGAGATCAACGGGCCCGGCCGAGAGGCGGGCCTGTTACCGAGCATCGGTGATCGGCGGTCCGGTGGCTATGTCGTTGATGGCCGGAGGTCCGGACCGACGAGGGTTTGAGCGGGGCGCAAGCCCCGTTTTTTTTTGAGAGCGGTAACTTGAGGGGGCGCCGTTTCCTTGAGCGGCGATGGCTTTTGGGTCCAGACAGGGTGATGTCGCATGCCCCTCCGGAACCCCCAAAACCCTACTGCAAATCAGCAATATAACTAGCAAGATTCCGAATATCCGCATCCGACAGCCCGCGAGCTACGCTAGTCATGCTCCCCGCATCATTAGTCCGCTTGCGCGAACGGAAGTCTTCGAGTTGCTTGACGATATACGCATACTGCTGCCCCGCCACGCGGGGAATTTCATTCTGCCCCTTGAATCCGCCGAGATGGCACATGGTGCAGAGCACTTCCTCGGCCTTCTTCCTGCCGGCTTGCACTTTCTGCCCGTCGGCCTTGAACTGGGACGCAATGGGTTTCTGCGCGGCAAAATATTCGCCCAGGTCGAGCATGTCCTCGCGCGACAGTGGCGTGGCCATCGGCGTGATCATCGGATGACTGCGACGGCCTTCCTTGAAATCCTTCAGTTCCAGGTAGATGTAGCGTCCGCTCTGGCCGGCCAGCACCGGATAGAGCGGATTGCTGGCGTTGCCCATCGGGCCATGGCAGGCGACGCACGATTCGGCCTTGCGCTTGCCGGCGTCGGGATCGGCGTGCGCGCTGCCGACGACGGCTGCCAGCAGCAGGCCCGCCAGAAGCACCGGCCCCGGCAGCGCTAACCGCCGGGGCCGGGCCAGATAGGACCGGATACGCATCCCTGATCCCTGATCCCTAATCCGCGATCCCTAATCCGCGATCCCTGATCCCTGATCCCTATTGCACCGCGAACACCAACACGCTGTTGCCGCGCTTGAAGTCCAGTTGCGTGTTGCCGCCGGCCGCCACCGCGATGTACTGCTTGCCGCCGACCATGTAGGACACCGCCGGCGCATTCACGCCCGCGCCGCACTGGTACTCCCACAGCTTCTTGCCGGTGGCGGCGTCGAAGGCGCGGAACAGGCCGTTGCCTTCACCATTGAAGACCAGCCCGCCGGCTGTCGCGAGCACGCCGCCGATCAGCGGCTGGTCGGTCTTGTAGTCCCACACCACCTTGCCGGTATCGATGTTTACCGCAGAGAGCTTGCCCCACTGCGCCTCTGCCGGGATGGTCTTGAAGGCGCCGCCAAGCCAGAGCTTGCCGCCCGGGTAGGGCGAGGCTTCCACCTGGTACGTCATGGGCTGGTGCAGGTTGGCGGCATAGGCCATCCGCGTCTTCGGGTTGAAGGCCATCGGCGACCATTCCACGCCGCCGTTGGCGCCTGGCAGCATGCGCGCGCCATTGGCCGTGGGCAGGGTCCACATGTCTTCCTGTGGGATCATGGCTTGCGAGAAGCGGATAAGCCGGCCGTCGCGGCGGTCATGCACATAGACGTGGCCGGTCTTGCCGCCGTGGATCACGCCGGGAATCATCTGGCCGTTCTTGTCGCGCACGTCGACCAGGATCGGCGGGCTCACGGCGTCCAGGTCCCATACGTCATGGGCGATGTACTGCGAGTGCCATTTGTAGGCGCCGGTATCCAGGTCCACCGCGACCATCGAATCCGTATAGAGGTTGTCTCCGGGGCGGATGGCGCCATACAGGTCGGGCGAGGGATTGCCCACCACGAAGATCGCCATCCTGTTCTTGCGGTCGATCGCCGGCGGCATCCACACGCCGCCGCCAAGCGCCTTGTAGAAATCGCCGCCCTTGTCCGCGAGCTGTTTCTTCTCAGCCGCGATATCGCGCTTCATGTCGCGGCCGGTGGCGTCCCTGGTGGCCCACACGCCTTCATGGCCCTTTTCGGGGATGGTGTAGAAGGTCCACAGCAGCTTGCCGTCGGTGGCGCTGTACGCCTTGAGGAAGCCACGGATGCCGTATTCGCCGCCATTGGTGCCGATCAGGATCTTGTCGTCCACCACCACCGGCGCCATGGTTTCCGAGTAGCCCAGCTCGGGATCGGCGATCTGCGTTTCCCACAGCAGCTTGCCGGTCCTGGCGTCCAGCGCGACCAGCCTGGCGTCGAGCGTGCCCATGAAGACGCGGTCGCCGGAGACGGCCACGCCGCGGTTGTTCGGGCCGCAGCAAAAGGTCGTGATCGGCCCCATCTTGTGCTTGTAGTGCCAGAACTCCTTGCCGGTCACGGCATCGATCGCATAGACGTGGTTATAGGACGTGGTCAGGAACATGACGCCGTTGACCACGATCGGCGCGGTCTCCATGGACTCGAGCACGGCGGTCTGGAACAGGAACGCGGGTTTCAGCTTTGCCACGTTCCTGGTGTTGATCTGGCTGCCCGGGTAGTAGCGCGTCTGCACGTAGGAGCCATTGGAATGCACCCAATCGCGAGCGTCGTTGCCGGCCGCGTCGAGCTGTGCCTGCGTCACCGGCGGGAGGGGCCGGGTCATGGCCGCGCCCGGGGTGGTCGCGCCGCCCTGGATTTCGTCCGCGCCGAAGGCTGCGGGAATGAGCGCGGCGGCCGCGGCGGCCAGTGCAAGCAACAGCAAGGGGAGGGGCACCCGGGCGTGGCTGCGGGATGAGAGCATGGGAAGCTCCTTGCTTGAATCTATTCGTGCCCCGGCTTTCCCAGGGCGAAAGGGTGTGCTTGTCGCACACTGTGGCGGCCCGGGTCACAAGCAGTATAGGCAAGAGTGCCGGCAAAACAACCTGCATCGCGGCGCGTGTCAAATCGGTGTTCGCCGCGCCGCAGCATGCCCGCCGACGCTCCTTGAAATTGCGCGTCTTACCCTCCAGACTTAGCCAGCGAAGTTGTCGCGGTGAGACAGGTAACGTAGTCAACGGCAGTGGCGGGGGACGGACATGAACGGACGCACTGGATGGCGCGCGGGGCTTGCCGCCGCGTTGCTATGTGGCATGGGAGTGCTGTGCCTGCAGGCCAGGGCCGACGGCGACATCAGCCTCAATGCCCGCCTGCTTGCGGCCGCGCGGGCCGGCGACGCGGTGGCGGTGAGCGCATCGCTGCAGCAGGGCGCGGCGGTGAATGCGCGCAACCGCATCGGCGATACGGCGCTGCTCACCGCAGCCAAGCGTGGGCTGACCGAGATGGCGCGCACGCTGGTCGAGCATGGCGCCGACGTCAGCCAGGCCAACGTGCAGGGCGTGACGCCGCTGATGGCCGCGGCCTTCGGCGGCTTTGACGAGATTGTGGCGATGCTGCTGGCGCGCCATGCGGAACTCGCCGCCACGGATCGCGTCGGCAAGACCGCCATGATCTACGCGGCCGGCGAGGGCCATGCTGGCGTGGTTCGGCAACTGCTGGACGCCGGCGTGGACGTCAACACCCTCTACGCCAACGGGCTCACCGCGCTGATGTGGGCCGCGGGCTACGACAAGGTCGATACGGTGCGCCTGCTGCTGTCCAGAGGCGCCCGCCCGGAGCTGCGCGACAACCGCGGGCTGACCGCGCGGGAGATCGCCGATCAGGCCGGCGCGAAGACGGTGGCCGGCTTGCTGAGTACGCAGCATTAAAGACCGCGGATTGCGGCGTCTGCCTCTCTGCCCCGCCTGCAAGGCCAACGTCCCATATACGCAGTCGCACCCAGTCGCACCCAGTCGCACGGAATCCTGAAGACCCGGCTGCACGCCGGTGCGCGTCAGTGGATTCAAGGCGCATCGAGCGTCCCCGGGCTCTTCGGGTAGGTGACAACGCCCCAGCTCAGCGCCACGCCGGCCACTTCGCGCAGCGGCTGGTAGGTCCGCGCGTCCACCACGTAGACGGCGTTCGAGCGGCCGCAGGCGATCAGCAGCCGCGCGTCGTCGGGGGTGAAGCTGAAGTGCCAGCAACGTTTGCCGGTGGCGATGTTGGCGATGTTCTCATCGCTGTCGGCATCGAATACCTGGATGGTGTCCGCCCGCGACGCGGCCACGAACAGGCGTTTGCCGGCGCGGTCGAAGGCGGCCCCGTAGGGCCCGCTGCGCGTCGGCACCGTGCGCAGGATGTGGTAGTCGGCCGCATCGAGCACCAGGAACGCATTGGCCGACTCCAGCGTGACGATATAGCGTTGTCCGTCGGGACTCGCCTTGATGCCGCGCGGGCGCGATCCGGGCGGCGTCTTGATCAGGTTGAGGCGGCGGCCGCTGGCGCGCTCGTAGACCGACACCGTATCGTCGCCCTCGTTGGTGACCAGCAGCAGGCGAGCGTCCGGCGAGAATTCGATGCCTTCGGTCTCCAGGCCGCTGGGGATCGCGCGCGTGACGCGCCAGTCCTTGAGGTCGATCACGGCGATCTGCGCCGGGACCGGCGCGTGGTCGCCAGTCTTGCCTGGCTCGCCGGGCTCATAGGTGACGAAAGCCTGCCCGCCGGACACGCGCACGAATTCCGGGTTCTTGCCGATCGGGATGCGCTTGGCCAGTTGGCCATCGCGTGTGTCGATGACGGTAAGGTCGCCGGTTCCCTTGTTGGCGGCCAGCAGGTATCGTCCATCCGCAGTGATGGCGATGCCGCGCGGGCCCTTGCCGCCGGTGTCGAAGGTGCTAGTGATGTCGAGCCGATCGAGGTCGATCACCGCGATGCCGCCACTCTCGCTAGACACATAGGCCTTGGGCGCCAGAGCGCCTCGCGGCGCCGGGCCTGGCGCGCAAGCGGCGCAGGCCAGCGCGGCGAATAGCGCCAGCATGATCCGGCCAGATTGGCCATTGCCCTGTCTCGTCGCCATGCACGCCTCCCGCTTGCGTTGCTTGTCGTTGTCCCCGGCCCGATCCCCTCCGGCTGCCTTTCATTCTTGGTGACGGCGCGGCAACTGCCAAGGATTTCCCGCATGCCTGGCGCCACTACTGGCGCCACTAGCGCCCGCCCCATTCATAGCGCACGCCCACCAGGAAGAGCCGCGGCGCGCCCGGCGCGACGAAGCGCTCGATCGGCACCGCCGCGCCGGGCTGCAGCAGGGTGCCGCCGGGAAACACGTTGAGGCCCGCCTGCCCATAGGTTTCATAACGGCGGTCGAACACATTGTCGACGCGCGCGTAGAGTTGCCAGCGCGCATCGACCTGCCAGCTCGCCCGCAGGTTGAACAGCACGAAGCCGGCGGTGCGCGCCAGGCGCGGATCCTGCGCGCTCAGCGCGCCGTCCTCATTGCCGGCCACCGCGCGCGACGACGATACGATCATGGTGCCGCCGAGCGTGACCGACCCGGTTGCGCGCCAGTCACCGCTGAGCTTGAAGCTGTGCAGCGGCACGCCCGCCATGCGCGTGCCGGGGCGCACGTTGACGGGCGCCGCGAAGGGCGTCTGGATCTGGCCGTCCGCCTGGTAGGTGGATTGCAGGTAGCTGTAGCTGGCGCGCAGCATCACCGGGCCCAGCCGCTGGCGCAGCCCGAGCTCCAGCCCCTGGCTGCGGGTCTTGGGGAAGTTGGTGAAGTAGCCGAGCGGGCTGACCGGCGAGCGCTGAAACAGGATGTCGTCGCGGTTGTCGCTGCGGTACAGCGCGAGCGTGAGCTCGGTGGCATCCGCGGCCTTCCAGCGCCCGCCGAACTCCACCGTGCGCGATACCACCTGGCGCAGGTACGGATCCGCCTGCAGGCCGGTGGGCAACTGGCAGGCATTGGCCGGATCCGCGCAACCCAGCTCGATGGCGGTCGGCATGCGCGTGCCCTGCGAGGCCGAGGCAAAGACCGTGAGGCCGCTGCGCAACCGGTGCGAGAGCCCAAGCGAAGGATTGAGCTTCGAGAACGTGAAGCGTTCGTCGGATGCATTCGGCAAGGTCAGCACCGTGTGCGTGCTCGAGGTGTTCCAGCGCGCGCTCGCGGTGAGGTAGCTGTGCGGCAGCAGCTTGACGGTATCGGAGGCATACAGGCTGACGGTGCTGGTGCGTCCATCGAGCGAGGCGTTGGTGCCGGGCGTGGCGCCGGGGTCCGCCACCGCCACCCGATCGTCGCTGAAGCTGGCGGGCTGCGTGTCCTGGCGATACGATGCGCGGCTCAGCGCAAAGGCGGCGCCCAGTACCGCGTTGTGAACGTCGCCCGCATGGGACCACTGCCCGGACAGCCCGTAGTCATGCGTGTTGACGCTCGCGGTGTTGAGCACCGCGCTGGACGGCGCGGCGCCTGGCGCGCAACCCGCGTTGCCGGCATTGCCCTGGCAGCCAAGCAAGGTGTCGAGGTAGTCGTCGCTGACATCGCCGGTACTGGCCTTTGCGTGCCCCAGGCGAGCATAAGCCGTCAGCGCGAGCTGGTCCTCGGCGTTGAGCTGGTGCGTGCCGTTGAGCGTGACCTGCAGCGAGCGCGTGCGGGTGAGGTCGGGCGCGGTGTAGATGGCATTGCGCTGGCTGCCGTCAATGCTGTCGGGCAGCAGGCCATTGCCGGACAGGCTGCTGCCGCTGCCCAGCACGCTCACGCTCCATTGCGTATCGGTGGTCGAGCGGCCGACCTTGGCGAACAGGTTGCCCAGGCTGCTGCCGGACAGCTGGCGCCAGCCGTCCTCGCGAAAGCCCGTGCCCGCCACGAAGGCGTGCCAGCCATCGCCAAGCACGTTGCCCGCGCTCACGTCGAGCCGCGCGCGGCCGTGGCCGCCCAGGCTCAGGTCGGCCTCCACGCCGGGATGCGTCTCGCCGGACTTGGTGGTCAGCGCCAGCGCGCCGCCAAGTGCGTTGAGACCGTAGAGCGGGTTGCTGCCGGGCACCAGCGTGATGGTGCTGATGGCGGCCTCGGGGATCGCCGTCCAGTCGACCACGTCGCCCAGCGCGCCATTCTGCCGTACGCCGTCCAGGTAGAGTGCGATGCCCTGCGCCGCGCCCAGGGTGGAGGACAGGCGGTAGCCGCGATAGAGAATGTCCTTCTGGAACGGGTTGCCCTGTACGTCGTTGATCACCACGCTGTCCATGGTCTCGCCGAGGAACGATGACAGGTTGCCAGCCTTGGCGCGCTCCATGTCGGCGTCCGTCGCGGTTTGCACATTGCCGGGAAACGCCTCGCGTGGGATGGAGAACGACGGCAGCGGCGCGGGCGCGACCACGGTGACCTCGCGCAGGTTGTGGACCTCGTCGCCAGGCGCGGCCTGCGGCGTCTGGGCGGCCACGCCGGCCGGCGCGCCCGCCGCCAGCGCCGCCAGGGCCAGCCGCGCCAGCCGCGCGCATGCGGCTGCCGTACGCCGCGGCGCGGGCACGAGCCTTGAGCGGCGCGGACAGGGGAGGGCGGGGGCCATTACCGTCTCCGTGGGGACAAGGACGGAAGCGCGGGGCGATCGCGGGTGATGCAAGTGCTACTTACTGTAGTGCACAAGGTGGCAAGCGCCAAATCGATCACGCGGCGGCAGCCAGGCGGCGGCGCGCCCTGTATTTTTCGCCTAGAGTTTGAAGGCGTGCCAAGCACACCGCACCCGATCGCTGTGCTGCAGCACCATGATCTTCATCGGATCGAGGAGTCCGCCTTGCCGTTTCCCGAGCGCATCGAAACCATCGGCCGGCACCGCCGCCTGCTCACCGGCAGCGCGAGCCTGGCCTTGCTGGCGATGTGGCTGGGGCTCTCGCCCTCGCGCTTGCGCGCGCAGGCAAGCCGGGAAGGCGCCCCCGTGCCCATCGGCGTGATCGGCTCGGGCCGCATCGGCGGCACGTTGGGCGGGCTGTGGGTGAAGGCGGGCCATCCCGTCCTGTTCTCCTCGCGCCACCCGGATGAACTCAAGCCGCTGATCGAAAAACTTGGCCCGCTTGCCCGCGCGGGCACGGTGGCCGAGGCGCTGGCGTTTTCCAATGTGATTTTTCTCGCCGTCCCTTACAAGGCGTTGCCTGAGATATCGGCGGAGTACGGCAAGGCCTTTGCCGGCAAAGTGGTGGTGGATGCGACCAACGCCT
This sequence comes from Cupriavidus sp. MPR-AND1C, assembly GCF_058809705.1. Taxonomy (NCBI): domain Bacteria; kingdom Pseudomonadati; phylum Pseudomonadota; class Betaproteobacteria; order Burkholderiales; family Burkholderiaceae; genus Cupriavidus; species Cupriavidus sp. MPR-AND1C. The sequence goes on from NZ_JBXASU010000074.1 coordinate 15,034, forward strand.
TGCGCGCGCGCGATGGCGCCGTCGCCGAAGAGGCGATGCGCAAGGGCATCGGCATCACCACCGCAAAGTACCTGCGCGGCGCGCGTATCGTGCGCGCCTTCAATTTCATGGGCGCCACCAACTTTGCCAATCAGAACCACCGGGCCGAGGGCCTGATCGCGGTGCCGATCGCCGCCGACGATCCGAAGGCCCTGCGCATCGGCGAGCAACTGGTGCGCGATGCCGGCTTCGAGCCGGTCGTGGTCGGCCGGCTCGCCACGGCCGACAGCTTCGCCCCGGGCGGACCGCTGTTCCATCAGATCGGCTCAGCCGACGCCATGCGCGCGCGCATGGCGGAGCAGGCTGGGAAGATGGTGCAGAAGCCTGAGTGAAGCGAAGCGGTTCTGGCAAGGCGCGCGGCCGCAGACAGGACAAGTGGATCGGCCAAGGCCGCGCAGCGACGCCAGAATTTTCTGGAAATGGCCTGTTAGCCGCGCCAGGCGCCCTTCATCCAGACCCAGCCGCCGCCCTCGAAGCGCCAGACCCAGTGTCCGGGCACCCAGTAGGCGTGTGCGGCGGGGGTGACCGTGATCTGTTCCACGATCACGGGCGGCATCGCCGGCACCGGTTGCTGGACCCAGCGGCCGTGCACCCAGAACCAGTCGTTACCCTCCCATTTCCAGTGGCCCGGCACCCAGTTCCAGCCGTAGGCAGGCGCGGGGCCGCGGTCTTCGTGCACCGGCGGCGGCATGTTGCGGACCATCTGGTGGGGTGGCGCAGGCGCCGGTTGCCGTACTACCACGCGCTCGGTCACGCAGCCGGCGAGGCTGCCGAGCACCGCCAGTGAGGCGAGCGCCGGCAGGGCGGCGCGGAGCAGGCGGCGCCGTGCTGGCGCATGGGGTTTGCTGATTGCCATTTGTCTTTGTCCTGTTGGCGCTGATTTGCGCTCGGGCGTTGTCCAAGGGGCGGCCCCGGGTCGGGATGCACAATGACCTTGAGACCGATACCTTGCATAACGAGGCAAGCGCCGCCGCGCGGGACAAGCGCGCGCAAAGACTTTGTAATTGAGTATTACGCGCCCCAAAAGACAAACCGCAGCCAGGGCGGCTGCGGCAGGCGGTGAGCGGTGGCGGGTTATGCCGGCACAGGCGCGTTGGCGCTGGTCTGCCGGCCGCGGAAGTCCGTCCAGCAGAGCGCCTTGAAGTCATACAGCTTGCAGCGGCGCGCGGTATCGAAATACCAGCGCCAGGTGAAGTTCTGGATGATGATGCGGCCCGGCAGCGCATGCTCCAGCAGCGCCTGGGCGCGCTTGAGGCGGTACAGCGGCACGCTCATGTCCACGTGGTGCGCGGTGTGCTCCATGATGTGGTGCAGCGCCGCGCCGATGCCATAGCGAAAGCGCAGGTGCACGGTGGTGGAAACGAAGGGCTGGGCGCGCGCCCACATGGCCTTGGTGTCGTACCAAGCCACACTGGTGTGGGTGTGGTGCACGTAGAGCACAAAGCCCACGGTGAAATTCCAGACCAGGAACGGCAGCACGAAGCCCAGCCCGACCAGCAGCGCCACCGACTGCCCGGTGGCAATGGCCAGCCACGCCAGCGCGCCGATCCAGGCCACGCCGAAGAGCGCCACCAGCGTGCAGTCCCACATGAAGACGGCGCGGCGCGTGGGCATCTGGCGGCGGCTGGGGAAGAACATCTTGAACCACCAGATCTCGACCAGGTAGTACAGGCCCGCGCCAAAGCCGGTGCGGTAGACCCGCTCCAGCGCGCGGCGCCAGCGCGGCAGGGCCTGGAATTCCTCGAGCGAGTAAGGCTGCCAGACGAAGTCGAAGCCCTTGAGGTTGGAGTAACCGTGGTGGACCACGTTATGGCCCACTTCCCACAGGCTGTAAGGCGTGAGCGACGGCAGGAAGGTCAGCCGGCCCAGCCACTTGTTCAGGCCGCGCCGGGGCGTCAGGCTCTGGTGGCAGGCATCGTGGCCGATGATGAACAGGCGGGCGATGATCAGCCCCGTCGCCACGCTGGCGGCCAGCTTGGCGAGCCAGTGGGAGAACAGCACCACCCCGGCCAGCGCGGCCAGGAACAGCGCGGTGTCCAGCGCGAACAGCGCCAGCGCGCGCGGCGTGCTGCGCGCGCCAAGCGGGATCAGCCAGCCGCGGATGATCTTGCGCGAGGGCAGGGGGACGTCAGGGGAAATCGGCTCCGGAAAGGAAGCTTGCTGCGTGGCAATCATGCAAAAACCTTCAGTTGTCGAACGCGGGGTCGGGCTGGGCCCGAGACTGGCGATGCGCGGCCACGGGACAGGCCGATGGTGTGACAGCTTAGAAGGATTGCGTGACAGGGGTGTTGATCCGGGTCAAGCCAGCAGGGCCCGACCCGGTGTCACTCAGCGAAAAGTGACGATTAGTGCGCTGCCCAGGCCGGCGCGCTCGCCGGCTCGCCCATCACATACACCTCGCCGATGACGCGGTCGTCACCCAGCATGGCGAAGGCGAACAACTGTTCTTCCAGCGTTTCCGAGCGCTCGCTGCGGCGCGCGATCAGCGGCGTGGCCTGCGGGTCGAGCACGATGAAGTCGGCCTCGCAGCCGGGTGTGAAGCTGCCCACGCGCTCGCTCCAGCCCAGTGCATCGGCGGCGGCGCGGGTGGCCAGGTAGAACATGCGCAGCGCGCTCAGGTGGTAGCCGCCCATGCGCGCCACCTTGTGGGCGGCGTTCATGGTGCGCAGCATCGAGAACGAAGTGCCCCCGCCCACGTCGGTGGCCAGCGTCACGTTGAGGCGGTGCGCATCCGACTGGTGGAAGTCATAGAAGCCGCTGCCCAGGAACAGGTTGGAGGTGGGGCAGTGCGCCACCGCCGCGCCGCTGTCGGCCAGCCGCTTGCGGTCATCCTGGTCGAGGTAGATGGCGTGGCCGTACAGCGCGCCCGGGCGCAGCAGGCCGTAGTGATCGTAGATGTCCAGGTAGCTGCGCGCTTGCGGGAACAGCTCGGCCACCCATTTCACTTCGTCGCGGTTTTCCGCCACGTGGGTCTGGATGAAGGCGTCCGGGCAGGCCTTGGCCAGCTCTCCGCAGGCTTGCAGCTGCGCCTCGCTGGAGGTGGGCGCGAAGCGCGGCGTAATGGCGTACGACAGGCGGTTCTTGCCGTGCCAGCGCGAGATCAGGTCGGCCGAATCGCGCGCGCCGGACTCGGCGGTGTCGCGCAGGAATTCGGGGCAGTTGCGGTCCATCATCACCTTGCCGGTGACCAGGCGCAGGTTGCGGCGGTCGGCTTCGGCAAACAGCGCGTCGGCCGAGGCCGTGTGCACGGTGCTCCACGCCACGGCGCTGGTGGTGCCGTTGCGCAACAACTCGTCGGCGAAGAAGCCAGCCACCGCCGCCGCGTATTCCGGCTCGGCGAAGCGGCGCTCCTCGGGGAAGGTATAGGTCTCCAGCCAGTGCAGCAGGCCGGGCGATGGCGAGGCGATGATGTCGGTCTGCGGGTAATGCACGTGCGTGTCGATAAAGCCCGGCATGATCAGCTTGCCGCGGCGGTCGATCACTTCGGCGCCCGCCGGGATCTGGTCGGCCAGGTCGGCATGGCTGCCGACCGCGGCGACGTGCCCGGCGGTGACGATCAGCACCCCGTCTTCCCAATACTGATACGCGTCGTCATGAAACTGGGGGTCGCGCAGGAAGTGCAGCACGCGGCCACGGATGGCGCGGGTGATGGACTGGGTGGGGGGCGTGGTCGTCATATCGATGTCTCGTCATGCGCCGGCGCGCGCATGGCGCGCCGGCTTCTTGGTGTGAGCCGCGCTTCAGGCCGTGGAGGCCGCGGCGGGCAGGGGGGATTGCCAGAAGTGGTCGACTTCAGCGAGGAAGGCAGTCTTTTGCGAGGCGGGCAGGAACGACGCCTCGAAACTGTTGCGCGCCAGCTTGTGGCCATCGGCCGCGGTCAGCGGCAAGGCTTCGAAAGCGGCTTCCCAGTTCGCGTTCATATAGCCGCCGAAATAGGCGGGATCGTCCGAGTGCAGCGTGACCAGCACGCCCGCTTCCAGCAGGCGGTGCAGGGAGTGGTCGCGCAGGTCCGGGTAGACCTTGAGCTTCTGGTTGGACAGCGGGCATACCGTGAGCGCCACGCGCTCGCGGGCCAGCCGCTCAACCAGTGCCGGGTCGTCGATGGCGCGCACGCCGTGATCGATGCGCTCCACCTTGAGGATGTCGAGCGCGTCGGTCACGTATTGCGCCGGGCCTTCCTCGCCGGCATGCGCCACCAGGTGCAGGCCGAGCTCGCGGGCGCGGGCAAAGACGCGGGCGAACTTCTCCGGCGGGTTGCCCTGCTCGGAAGAGTCCAGCCCGATGCCGACGAAGCGGTCGCGGTAAGGCAGCGCGGCTTCCAGCGTGGCGAAGGCGTCTTCCTCGGAGAGGTGGCGCAGGAAGCAGAGGATCAGGCTGCTCGAGAAGTCGTACTGCGTGCGGGCCTGGGCGAGCGCGTCGGAAATGCCGTCGATCACCACATGGATCGGCACGCCGCGCTCGGTATGGGTCTGCGGGTCGAAGAAGATCTCGGCGTGGCGCACGTTGTCGGCGACGGCACGCTGCACGTAGGCCATCGTCATGTCGAAGAAATCGTCCTCGGTCAGCAGCACGCTGGCGCCGGCGTAATAGATGTCGAGGAAGGATTGCAGGTCGGTGAAGGCGTAGGCCTCGCGCAGGGCTTCCACGCTGGCGTACGGCAACTTGACCTTGTTGTGCTGGGCCAGCCGGAAGATCAGCTCAGGCTCGAGCGTGCCTTCAATGTGGACGTGCAGTTCCGCCTTGGGCGTCTGGCGGATACGGTCTGCGAGCGCGGCATCGAGCGTCATGGGGTTCCTTTTGCGGTCTTGGTTTGCGTCGTGCTCGTCGCTTTGCCGCTGCGGCTGGCGCTCAGCGCGCCCAGATGGGCGAGGCGCTGGTCGCGAACCTGCAACAGCTGGGCGACGATGGCAACCGCAATCATAGCCGGAGCCTTGTCCGTGATGCCGGGCACGCCCATCGGGCACGTCATTTCCGCAAAGCGGGAAGGGTCAATCCCGTGCTCCGCCATGCGGTGCTCGAAGCGCGCGCGCTTGGTCTTGGAGCCGATCAGGCCGAAGTAGGCGAAGTCGTCGCGCCGCAGGATGCGCTCGCACAGCGTCTGGTCCAGCGCGTGGCTGTGCGTCATCACCAGGAAGTAGCTGCCGGCCGGCGCATGGTCCACCACGGCTTCGGGGGTGTCGCTGGCTTCCGGGGTGACGTTGTCGGGCAGGCCGGCGGGGAACAAGGTGTCGCGCTCATCCACCCAGTGCACCTGGCACGGCAGGTTGGCCAGCACTTTGACCAGCGCATGGCCCACATGGCCGGCGCCGAACAGCACCACGTGCAACTCGTCCGGCACCAGGGTATCGGTCCAGCCGCCGTCCGCCTGCAAGGCCACCGAGGGCAGCAGCGCCGGCGCCACGGCGTGTCGCACCGCGCCGATGCGTGGCACCGTGCGCATCAGCGCGCGTCCGGCGCCGAACGCGGCCTGCACCGCGTCCAGCCACGGCAGGTCGGCTTCACCCAACACCTCGAAAGCGAGCAGCACCACGCCGCCGCAGCATTGCCCCAGCGCCGGGCCCAGCGGGATGCGCACGATCTGCCGCGTCGCGCCGCGCTCGGCCAGCATGGCGCGGGCGATCTCCATGCCGCGCCATTCGAGATGGCCGCCGCCGATGGTCCCGGCCAGTTCGTTGGCGGTCACCAGCATGCGCACGCCTGCCTCGCGCGGCGCGGAGCCTTTCACCTCGGCGATGGTGACCATCGCCACCGGCACGCCCGCGCGCACCCAGCGGGTGGCGTCGGCGAAGCGCAAGGGTTTGAGGGGTGCGTCCTGCATGGTGATGCCTTTCAAGGTTGATGCTCTGGGTGAAGCTCGTTACTTCGTTACGGTCTTCAGCGAAGACGGACTGTGGGAGAGGGCGGGCGCATCCGCAAGCCGCTGTCTCCTACTACACCACCCGCACCACCCGCGCCGCGTCAACCGCATCCAGGATTGCCTCGCTGGTCGCGGGCGCCACCAGCGGCGGGTTCACCTTGTAGTCCGCGACGCTGGCCACCGCGTCGCGGATCGCGAAGAACACCGAGAACGGCAGCAGCAGCGGCGGCTCGCCCACGGCCTTGGACCGATGGATGCTGTCTTCCGCATTGTCGTTCTCGAACAGCCGCACGTAGAAGTCTTCCGGGCAGTCGTTGACGGTCGGGATCTTGTAGGTCGAGGGCGCATGCGTCATCAGCTTGCCGTCCTTGTTCCACCACAGTTCCTCGGTGGTCAGCCAGCCCATGCCCTGGATGAACCCACCTTCGACCTGGCCGATGTCGATGGCCGGGTTGAGCGAGCGGCCGGCGTCGTGCAGCACGTCGGCGCGCAGCAGGCGCCATTCGCCGGTGAGCGTGTCCACCAGCACTTCCGAGCACGCCGCGCCATAGGCGAAGTAATAGAACGGCCGCCCTTGCAGCTTGGACTGGTCCCAGTACAGCTTGGGCGTGGTGTAGAAGCCATCGGACCACAACTGCACCCGTGCCACGTAGGCTTGCCGTGCCAGGTCGCTGAAGTCCAGGCGGAGTTCGCCGGCTACCACCAGGTCGTCGCCGAACTGCACGCTGTCCGCGTCCACACCGGCCTGGCGCGCGGCAAACGCCGCCAGCCGCTCGCGGATCTGCCGCGCGGCGTCCTGCGCGGCCTTGCCGTTCAGGTCGGTGCCGGTGGAGGCGGCCGTGGCCGAGGTGTTGGCCACCTTGCTGGTATCGGTCGCGGTCACGCGCACGCGTTCGAGCCGGATGCCAAGCTCATGTGCCACCACCATCGCCACCTTGGTGTTCAGGCCCTGGCCCATCTCGGTGCCGCCGTGGTTCACCAGCACCGAGCCGTCGTTGTACACGTGCACCAGCGCGCCGGCCTGGTTGAAGTGGGCCACGTTGAAGGAAATGCCGAACTTCACCGGGGTGATGGCGATGCCCTTCTTCAGCACCGGGCTGGTGGCGTTGAACGCGCGCGTGGCCTCGCGGCGCGCGCGGTAGGCGCTGGTCGCTTCGAGTTCGTCGAGCAGTTCGTGGATGACGTTGTCTTCCACGGTCTGGCCGTAAGGCGTGACGTTGCGCTCGGTCTTGCCATACAGGTTGGCACGGCGCACGTCGAGCGCATCGCGGCCCACGGTGCGTGCCACGTTGTCGAGGATGTACTCCATGGCAAAGGCACCCTGCGGGCCGCCAAAGCCGCGAAATGCGGTATTGCTCTGCGTGTTGGTCTTGCCGCAGTAACCGTCGATCTGCACGTTCGGCAGCCAGTAGGCGTTGTCGAAGTGGCAGATGGCGCGGGTCATCACCGGGCCGGACAGGTCGGCCGAGAAGCCGGCGCGCGAAACCATCTCCACCGACACGCCGTCGAGGCGGCCGTCGGCATCGTGGCCGACTTCGTAGTCGAAGACGAAGTCGTGGCGCTTGCCGGTGATCATCATGTCGTCATCGCGGTCCGGACGCAGCTTGACCGGGCACAGCAGTTTCCAGGCAGCCAGCGCGGCGCAGCAGGCGAACATGGCCGATTGCGATTCCTTGCCGCCGAAGCCGCCGCCCATGCGGCGGCACTCCACCAGCACCTGGTGCGCGTGCCAGCCCAGCATATGCGCCACCGCATGCTGCATTTCGGTGGGATGCTGGGTCGAGCACCACACATGCATGCCGTCGTTTTCCTTGGGCGCGGCGTAGGCGATCTGGCCTTCCAGGTAGAACTGCTCCTGGCCGCCCAGGCGGATGTTGCCCTTGTCCCGATGCACGGCGGCGGCGATATGGCTGGCCGGCTCGCCGCGCGTGAGGTGCATCGGCGGCAGCACATAGCTGCCGGCCTGGTGTGCCGCCTCGGGCGACAGCACGGGCGCCAGGTCTTCATACTCGATCGTGCCCAGGCGGGCGGCGCGGCGCGCGGCATCGTGCGAGGTGGCCACCACCACGAAGATCGGCTGGCCGATGAACTGGACCAGGCCGTTGGCCAGGATCGGGTCGTCGTGGATGATCGGGCCGCATTCGTTGGCAGCGGGAATGTCCTCGGCGCTCAGCACCGCCACCACGCCCGGCGCGGCGCGCACCTTGTCGAGCGAGATCGACCTGATGCGGGCATGGGCGCGCGTGCTCATGCCGAGCGCGGCATGCAGCGTGCCTGCCAGTTCGGGGATGTCGTCGGTGTAGGTGGCCGTGCCGGCCACGTGCAGGTGGGCCGATTCGTGCGGGCGCGAGACACCCACTTGCGGCGTCGAAATGGCGGTCCTGGCTTCGCTCGCGGCGTCGAGCAGGAAGGGTTCGGTTTGCTTGTTCATGCCGATCTCTCCTTACGCGGTAGCGGTGGTGGTGGCCGCGCCCGCACCGATGGCGCGGACATTGACGGCGGCCGCGGGCAGCGCGTCGGCGCGCGTTTCCAGCCAGAAGCGGTACAGCAGGTTGGCGGCGCCGCGGCTGCGGTACGCGGCGGTGGCGCGCATATCGGACAACGGCGTGAAGTCCTGCGCCAGCGCGCTCATGGCGGCGCGGGCGGTGGCTTCGGTCCAGGGCTGGCCGATCAGCGCGGCTTGCGTCAGTGCCCCGCGCTTGGGCGTGGCAGCCATGCCGCCGAAGGCCACGCGCGCATCGCGGATCACGCCGTTTTCCAGCGTCAGCGCAAAGGCCGCGCAGACAGCGGAAATGTCTTCGTCAAAGCGTTTTGACAGCTTGTAGGTACGGAAGTGCTCCGGCCCGGCCAGCGGCACGCGCAGCGCCGCGACGAACTCGCCTTCGGCCATGGCGGTCTTCTGGTAAGCCAGGTAGAGGTCTTCCAGCGCCAGGGTGCGGCGCACGTCGCCGCGTTGCAGCACCACTTCGGTGCCAAGCGCGATCAGCGCGGGCATGGAGTCGCCGATCGGCGAGCCGTTGGCGATATTGCCGCCCAGCGTGCCGGCATTGCGGATCGGCAGGGAGGCGAAACGCTTCCACAATTCCTCCAGCTCGGGATGGACGCCGTTCAGCGCGGCGTAGGCGCGCTCCAGCGAGACTGCCGCGCCGATTTCCAGGGCGCCATCGATTTCGCGGATGCCGTTCAGGTCAGCCACCTGGCCCACGTACAGCAGGTTGCCCAGTTCGCGGAACTGCTTGGTCACCCACAGCCCCACGTCGGTGCTGCCGGCCAGGATGCGCACGCCGGGCTCGGCCGCCTTGATGGCGGCAAACGCCGAGGCGGTGCGGGGCGCGTAGAAGTGCTGGCCTGCGGCGCTGTAGTGGAAGGTGTCGTCGCGCCGCAGCGCGCGCAGCGTGTCGGCGATCTGGCGCGGGTCCAGCTTGCTGGCCTGCGGCGCCGGCAGCGCCATCATGCGCTGGCCGGCCTCGATGATGGGGCGGTAGCCGGTGCAGCGGCACAGGTTGCCGGTCAGGGCGTCGCAGATGGCCTCGCGCGCCGGGGCGCGGCCGGTGCCGGCGTCCTCGGATTTCTGCTGGTACAGCGCCCACAGCGACATCACAAAGCCGGGGGTGCAGAAGCCGCACTGGGAGCCATGGCACTCCACCATCGCCTGCTGCACCGGGTGCAGCGCGCCGTCGGCCTGGCGCAGGTCTTCCACGGTGATCAGCGCGCGGCCGTCCAGCGTGGGCAGGAACTGGATGCAGGCATTGACCGCCTTGAACTCGACCTGGCCGTTTTCGCCCAGCTCGCCCAGCACCACGGTGCAGGCCCCGCAATCGCCTTCGGCGCAGCCCTCCTTGGTGCCCGTGCAGCGCGCGTCCTCGCGCAGGTATTGCAGCACGGTGCGGGTAACGGGGGCGTTTGCGACCTCCGTGACCTTGCCCCGGTGGTAAAAGCGGATGGTTTGCGTCTCCATGGTGTCTTCTCTCTTTGTGGATGGGGCCAAACATAGCACTGACGCCGATGATGCAATATTCGGCCCAGGTGATATGCCCCATCAAGCGGGGAGAGCGTTCCGGCGGCCAGCGAGGGCGGCGGCGGCCGGATTTGACCAATGACGGGGTGCGTGACATACACTATGCGCCGTTCCCATTCCCCACGCCACCGGCCGCAAAGCGCGCCAGGCGCCCCCTCGCCATGCACGGACGCGACCATCTCGACACCTATTTGCTGCGGGTGCTGCACACTCTGCTCACCGAGCAGAGCGTGACCCGCACCGCGGTCCGCCTCGGCCAGTCGCAGCCTGCCATCAGCAATACGCTCAAGCGGCTAAGGGAAATCACGGGGGATGCCATCCTGGTGCGCGGCAAGAGCGGCATGGTGCCGACCGAGCGCGGCCGCGAGCTGCTGCAACTGGCCGAACAGAGCCTGGCGGCCATGGACCGCATCGCCCGGCCACCGCAGCATTTCGACCCGGCCACCACTACCCGTACCTTCCACCTCGGCGCGCCGGACTACCTGGACGCCTTCTTCCTGCCCAATATCGTCGAGCGCGTGCGCCGGCTGGCGCCCGGCGCCAAGCTGTTCGTGCACCCGATGACGTCATCGAGCGACTTCCTCGACAGCCTGGAGCAAGGGCAGCTCGACATCGTGGTCGGCAACTGGCTGTCGCCACCGGAGCATCTGCATATTTCGCCGCTGTTCGACGATGAGGTGGTGTGCATGCTGGGAGCGCAGCATCCGCTGGCGCGCAAGGGGCTGACCCTCAAGCACTACCTGGAGATGCCGCACCTGGCGCCGGCGCCTTATGCCTCGATGCAGCGCAGCATGATCGACCAGGCGCTGGCCGAACAGGGATACAAGCGCAATATCCAGGTCACGCTGCCGTATTTCGGTCTGGTGCCGTATGTGTTGATGAAGACCGATATGGTGTTCACCACGGGGCGGCAGTTTGCCGCGCATTATGCGCAGTACCTGCCGCTGAAGATGGTGCCTTCGCCGGTGGCCTTTCCGCGGATGCGGTTTTATCAGCTGTGGCATGAGCGGTGCCATGCCGCGCCGGATGTGATGTGGATGCGCAGGATGATTGCGGAGGTGGCGGGGGAGTTGCCGGTTTTGCCGCAGCTGGTGAGGGAGGGGTAAGGGGGTGTTTGTGCGCAAGGGCAGAACTGCGCAGAACCGTTGCGCATAAACACCCTCTTCACTTCACTTCCCCCTGTAACTCGGAAAGAACAACTGTTCCCCCTCCACCTTGTACGCAGCAATGGTGTCCTGCCCATCCCTGGAGGTAATCCACTCCACCAGCTTCATGGCATCCACGTAATTGGCATCAGGATGCTTGGCCGGATTGACCGCAATCACGCCATATGGATTGAACATCCTGGGATCGCCTTCCAGCAGGATCGCCAATCCGGTCTTGGCGCGATACGCGCCATAAGTGGCCCGGTCCGACAACGTATAGCCCGGCATCTGCGCGGCCATGGTCAGCACCTCGCCCATCCCCAGCCCGGCATTCACGTACCACGGCTGCCCCTTGGGCTCGATCCCCGCCTGCTTCCAGTAGTCCTTCTCCATCACGTCGGTCCCTGAGTTGTCCCCGCGCGAGATGAACTTGGTGCTGCCGGCGGCGATCTTCCTGAAGCCGGCCAGCACGTCCTTGCCGCCTTTCAGCCTGGCCGGGTCGCTGGCCGGGCCAACCACGATGAAGTCGTTGTACATGACGTCGCGGCGGTTGACGCCGTAGCCCGCCGCCACGAATTCGTCTTCCATCTTGCGCGCGTGCACCAGCAGCACATCGACGTCGCCCATTTCGCCCATCTTCATCGCCTTGCCCGATCCTACGGCGATCACCTTGACGGTGACGCCGCTCTTTTGCTCGAACCTGGGCAGCAGGAATTTCAGCAGGCCGGAGTTCTCCGTGCTGGTGGTGGTGGCCAGCTTGAGTTCGCCGGCGAAGGCGCTGGTGGCGATGGTGGCGCCGGCCATGCCAACCAGGCAAACCAGCCCGATAGCGCACGCGGCTCGGTTCGAAATATGGCGTGAAAGGCCTTGTTTGCTGAGCGCTTGCATGGATTCTCCTTGTCTTATGTTTTTAGAAACACAATTGCCACAAACTCATGAGATCGGTGAGAATGCAGAAAAATACGTGGAAATCAGCGCCTTGCATTCTCGGTGAACCACATCTCCAAAGTAAATATGAAAGGCGTTTCATATGACATTCCGCTTTGACCTGTTCCCGGTTGTCGCCGCAGACGACAATCCTCGCTCCAACGGCAAGGTGTTCCAGCTGCTCAAGGCAGTGCGCGAGACGGGCTCCCTGCATCGCGCGGCGCGCGAGATCGGGTTGTCGTACCGGCACGCCTGGGGCGTGATGCGGTCTTGGGAGGAGATGCTTGGGCGCAGCATGCTCGACATGGAGCGGGGCCGGGGGGCGTCACTGACGCTGTTCGGCGAGCGCTTGCTGCGTGCGGAGGGGCGCTTGCGCGATTCGATCGACCCGGTCGTGCAGAAGGCCATGGTCGATTTCCTGGCGGACCTGGACGACGCGGCCCAGCCGCAGACCCGCATCCGCTTCTCCGGCAGCCATGATCCGGCCATGGAGGTCCTGGCGGGGGCGCTGCACGACGCGCCGGGCGGCCTGCAGCTCGATACCGTGTTCTGCGGCAGCGTGGAGGGCCTGATCTGCCTGCAGGAGCGGCAGTCCGAGCTGGCTGGCTTCTACGTCTCACCGATCCAGAAGGCTGGCTCCGTCGCTCACGTGACGCTGCGCAAATGGCTGCGTCCGGCCGCCGTGCGCTTGATCCGGCTGGCCTGGCGCGAGCAGGGCCTGATCGTCGCGCGCGAGCTCGCGGGGGAGATCCACGGCCTGCGCGACCTGGCCCGTACCCGTGCCCGCTTCGTCAACCGCCAGCGCAGTTCTGGCACGCGCATGCTGTTTGACCAGTTGCTGGCCACCGAGGGGCTATTCCCGGACCAGATCGTTGGCTACGAAACCCCCGAGTTCAGCAACGAGACGGTGGCGCAAGCGGTGCACGCCGGCCGTGCCGAGGTGGGCTTCGGCCTGCGCATGAATGCCGAGGCCCATGGGCTGGCCTTTGTGCCGCTGACCCGCGAGGCCTACTATCTGGCACTGCGCAAGAACGACCAGATCACGCCCTGGGCGCATGGCTTGCTTTCGCATTTGGCTGACCCGGCCTTCCGGCACCGCATCGAAGCGCTTCCCGGCTACGCCATGGCCGCGCCCGATGGCATCCTGACGCCGCAGGAGGCACTTCCCTGGTACGGCCCCGACGGCAAGGAAGGCGGCTGACGCCGTCCACCGGGGAGGGTGGGAACCCGGCTGTTTGAGCGCGCGCGTATTACACTGGTTGCATAGGCGGGGCTGCATGCCCGCCAGACAGACCCAGCAAGGAGCGCCATGCTAGAAACGGCCGCGTTGGCCGCGGGCTTGTCCTGGACCAGCGGATTTCGCCTTTACCTGGCCGTGTTCACGGCTGGCGCACTGGGCCGCCTGGGCTGGCTGCACCTGCCGCCCGGCCTGCAGGCGCTGCAGTCGTGGTGGGTGATCGCGCTGGCCGCGGTGCTGGCCCTGGCCGAATTCGTGGCCGACAAGGTGCCGGGCTTCGATTCCTTCTGGGACAGCATCCAGACCTTTATCCGCATTCCCGCCGGCGCGATCCTGGCCGCTGCCGCCTTCGGGCAGCTCGATCCGCAATGGATGGTCGCCGCCGGGCTGGTCGGGGGCACGCTGGCCGGCACCGCCCATGCCGCCAAGGCCGGCACCCGCGCCCTGATCAACGTCTCGCCGGAACCGTTTTCGAATTGGGCTGCCTCATTGAGCGAGGACGTTGCCGCCAGCAGCGGGCTGCTGCTGGCTTTTTTCCTGCCTGCGGTGTTCCTGGTGGTGCTGGCCGTGCTGTTGCTGGTGGCGGCGTGGCTGCTGCCCAAGCTGTGGCGCGGCTTGCGCCATTTGCGCGACGCGTTGGCCAAGCGTGCTCCGGCGGCCTCGCCGGCGGGGCGTCAGCCCCGGCGCTGAGTGGCGGGTTCGACCCTCGCTTTGCGCAATCCGGCCATAATCTGGCCCTGGTCCGGCGGATGCGCGCCGGGATCCTCCCGCTGGTGTCCTGCGGTCGCGCCAATCCTGGCCTGCGGCCAGCCCGGCCGGCCGCCACCATGCATGTGCACGGACAAGAGATTAGAGAGAAGAGATAAGAGATCGATGTCTTCAGAACCCGCCTCCCAGCACGCTCCCGCAGCAGCAAACGCAGCCGCAGCCGCAGCCACCACCACCGTCGCGGCATCGTCCGGCGCCGGCCCGGCGCGCTTCTCGCCCTGGCGCCAGGCTTTGCGCATGGCGCGGCGCGATTGGCGCGCCGGCGAGCTGAGCCTGTTGCTGTTCGCGCTGGTGCTGGCCGTGGCGGCGCTCAGCAGCGTGGGCTTTCTGGCCGACCGCATGCGCCTGGGGCTGGAGCGCGACGCGCGCCAGATGATCGCCGCCGATGTGCTGATCGTGTCCGACCAGCCGTTCGATGCCGTCTTCGCCAGCCACGCCGCGCAAGCGGGCCTGGCCACCACGCAGACGGTCACCTTTCCGAGCATGGCGAGCGCACATGTGCCGGGCAAGGCCGCCACAACGCAAGGGCAAGGGGCGGCTGGCGGGGCTCAGGCCGATGCCCCTTCGCAACTGGCTGCGCTCAAGGCGGTCGCCCCCGGCTATCCGCTGCGCGGGCAGCTCAAGGTGGCGGCTGGGCCCGGGGCGCCGGAAGCCGCCGCCACCGGCATTCCCGCCGAGGGCACCGTCTGGGTGGACGAGGCCTTGCTGGACGCGCTCGGCGTTGGCGTGGGCGACACCATCCAGCTGGGCAGCCGCGCCTTTCGCATCGACCGCATCCTCACGCAGGAACTGGATCGCGGCGCCGGCTTCATGAATTTCGCGCCGCGCGTGATGCTGCCGCTGTCTGACCTGGCCGCCACGGGGCTGGTGGGCTGGGGCAGCCGGGTCTCCTACCGCCTGCTGGTGGCTGGCCCCGATGCCGCCGCGCAGGCCTACCAGAAGTGGGCCGAGGCCGAGATCGACAAGCGCGCGCTGCGCAACACGCGGGTCGAGTCGCTGGAATCCGGCCAGCCGCAGATGCGCGCCACGCTGGACCGTGCCGAGCGTTTCCTGTCGCTGGTGGCGGTGCTGTCGTCGATGATTGCCGCGGTGGCCATCGCCATGTCGGCGCGCCGCTATATGCAGCGCCACACCGATGCCTGCGCTGTCTACAAGTGCATGGGCCTGTCGCGCCGCGAGATCCTGCTGGCTTTCGGGCTGGAGTTCCTGCTGCTGGGCGTGGGCGGCGCGGCGGCCGGCGTGGCGCTCGGCTACCTGGCGCACTACGGCCTGCTGCTCTCGCTGGGTAAGCTGCTGACCGTGACGCTGCCGCAGCCTTCCGTCTTGCCTGCCGTGGTTGGCGTGCTGGCGGGCGTCGTCCTGCTGGCGGGCTTTGCCTTGCCGCCGCTGCTGGCGCTGACCCGGGTGCCGCCGCTGCGCGTGCTGCGGCGTGACGTCGGCGCGCCGCCGGTCTCGACCTGGATCGCCTACGGGCTCGGCCTGGGCGCCTTCGTGGCGCTGCTGCTGGTGGCCGCGCGTGATCTCAAGCTGGGGCTGACCACCGCGGGCGGCTTTGTCGCCGCCGGCGTCGTGTTCGCGCTGCTGGCCCTGGGACTGCTAAGCCTGCTGTCGCGGCTGATGCGCGGCCGGCGCCTGGCGCGCGGTAGCGTGGGCTGGCGCTTTGCGCTCGCGGTGCTGGAGCGCCGCCGCGGCGTGACGGTGCTGCAGACGGTGGCGCTGGCGGTGGGCCTGATGGCGCTGCTGCTGCTCGGCATGACCCGCAACGACCTGATCGCCTCCTGGCGCAACGCCACGCCGGCGGACGCGCCCAACCGCTTCGTCATCAATATCCAGCCGGACCAGCGCGCGCCGCTTACCGGCATGCTGCAGCACGCCGGCATCGCCGACCTGCTGTACCCGATGGTGCGCGGCCGCCTGACACATATCGCTGGCCAGCAGGTGCGCGCCGAGCGCTTTGCCGATGGCCGCGCCCGCAACCTGGTCGAGCGCGAGTTCAACCTGTCCTATACCGATGCGCTGCCGGCCGGCAACCGCGTGGTGGCGGGCAACTGGCTCGGCGCCGGGAAGGGCGGGGCCGGGGCCTCGGTGGAGGAAGGCATCGCCAAGACGCTGGGGATCCGGCTCGGGGACACCTTGCGCTTCGATGTGGCGGGGCAGTCGGTGGAGGCGCCGGTCACCTCGCTGCGCAAGCTGGACTGGGGCTCGATGCGGGTCAATTTCTTCGTCATCCTGCCGCCTTCTGCCATGCAAGGCCTGCCGCAGACCTATATCACCGCCTTCCACCTGCCGCCCGCGCAAGCCGCGCTGGGCAACCGCATGGTGGCGGCCTTCCCGAACATCACGGTGGTCAACACCGACATGATCCTGCGCCAGATCCAGGACGTGCTCGACCAGGTCATCGCCGCCGTCGAGTTCCTGTTCGTGTTCACGCTCGCAGCCGGCGTCACCGTGCTCTATGCAGCGCTGTCCGGGGCGCGCGACGAGCGCAAGCGCGATGCCGGGCTGCTCAAGGCGCTGGGCGCATCCGCCGCGGTGGTGCGCCAGACCCAGTACGCGGAGTTCCTGGTGGTGGGCGGGCTGGCGGGCCTGCTGGCCAGCCTGGGCGCGATCGCGGTGGGCTGGGGCTTGTCGCAGTTCGTGTTCGATTTCCCCTACCGCTTCAATGGCTGGATCGTGCCGGCGGGTGTGCTTTCTGGCATGCTGTGCGCTTTCGCGGGCGGCTGGCTGGGTTTGCGCGAGGTGCTGCGGCAGCCGGCGCTGGCCACGCTGCGTGAAACCTGAAGCCTGAACCATCCCTGAGTGCTTATGAGTACCGATTCCAAGCCTGAAAATGCGGCATCCTCGGCATCCGATGCCGCCCCCGAAGTCACCGCCTATGAACTGATCGGCGGCGAGGCGCGCGTGCGCGAACTGGTCGACCGTTTCTACGACCTGATGGATCTGGAGGACGAGTTCAAGGGCCTGCGTGCGTTGCATCCCGCCTCGCTCGACGGCTCGCGCGACAAGCTGTTCTGGTTCCTGTGCGGCTGGCTGGGCGGTCCCAACCACTTCATCGAGCGCTTTGGCCACCCGCGCCTGCGCGCGCGCCACATGCCATTCGAGATCGGCACCAGCGAGCGCGACCAGTGGATGCGCTGCATGGCGCTGGCCATGCAGGACGTCGGCCTGCCCGAAGACCTGCAGCTGCGCCTGATGCAGGCCTTTTTCGGCACCGCCGACTGGATGCGCAATGTGCCGCGTTGATGGCCAAGGCTACCTGACCCGCCATAGGTCCCGGCACCATGGCTGACATGCATCCCGAAGCCGCCACGGACCTGCCTGCCGACGCCCGGCGCGTACTCGATTTCTGGTTCGGCGCGCCTGGCTCGCCGGCATGGAACACGACACGCTCGGTGTGGTTCACCAAGTCCGCCGAATTCGACGCCACGGTTCGCGCTGCCTTCCTGCCACTGTGGGAAGCCACGCACGCGGGCGCGAACGCGGGCTGGGCGCAAAGCCCCGAATCCGCCTGCGCGCGCATCGTGCTGCTCGACCAGGTGCCGCGCAACGTCTTTCGCGACGACCCGCGCAGCTTCGCCTCCGATGCGCAGGCGCTGGCAACAGCCCGGCAGATGGTGGCGAGCGGCGCCGACCGCCTGCTGCCCACGGCATTCCACCGCATGTTCTGCTACATGCCGTTCGAGCATTCCGAAGCGCTTGCCGACCAGAACATGGCCGTGCGGTTGATGACGGCGCTGCGCGACCAGAGCCAGGGTCAGGTGGACGTGGTGGACTGGGCGCTCAAGCACCGTGCGGTGATCGAGCGTTTCGGGCGCTTCCCGCATCGCAACGCCATGCTGGGACGCGGGGATACGGCGCAGGAGAGCACCTTCCTGGAGGAACCCGGCTCGTCGTTCTGAGCGGGTCTCGCGTGGCACAGCCGCTATCGCGGGGTGGTGGCGGGGCCGGGGCGCAAGCCGATGTGGCCGGCTCTCGGTATCGGGTATCGGGCGTCGGGCGTCGGGCCGCGGGGAGCACCATCAGGTCTGCTCGCGCTTCTCCTGCCACTTGTCCACCAGCAAGCGCGGCGCGTTGGCGAGCTTGTCGAGGATGCCTTCGGGCGTGGGCGCCACATGCAGCAGGTCGTTGTGGACCTGCTTCAGGAAGCCTTCGTCCACGGCGTGCTGCATGAAGCCCAGCATGCTGTCGTAGAAGCCTTCCGCATTGAGCAGTCCCACCGGCTTGGCGTGATAGCCCAGCTGCAGCCAGGTGAAGGTCTCGAACAACTCCTCGAAGGTGCCGACGCCGCCCGGCATGGCGATGAATGCATCGGCGCGGTCGGCCATCATCTGCTTGCGCTCGTGCATGTTGCGCACCACGTGCAGCTCGGTCAAGCCGCGATGGCCAACTTCCTTTTGCATCAGCGCCTCGGGAATGATGCCGATCGCGGTGCCGCCGTTGGCCAGCACGGCGTCGGCCACGGTGCCCATCAGCCCGACCTTGCCCCCACCGTACACCAGCGCCAGGCCGCGCTCGGCCAGGGTCTTGCCCATGGCGCGCGCCGCGGCGGCGTACTCGGGACGATTGCCGGGGCTGGAGCCGCAATAGATGCAAACGGACTTCACTTTTTTTCCTTTTCTGTTTGCGCCGCCTTGGCCGCGGCGTATTCCTGGGCTTGCTTGTCGAACGCCTGGCGGGCCTTGCCGCGCAGGTAAGGGGCCAGGATCGAGAAGATATGGTAGCTGGAGCCGTGCAGGTAGCCGCGGATCAGCTCAGGGTCGTTGTACTGGCGCGGATGCTGCACGAACTGGAACGACAGCCAGTAGGTGGCGATCACCACGATATTGGTGCAGATGGCCTCGACCTGCTCGGGCGTGGCCTCCATCTCGCCGTCTTCCTGGAACTGCCGGCAGATCTCCA
Organism: Cupriavidus sp. MPR-AND1C; assembly: GCF_058809705.1. Taxonomy (NCBI): domain Bacteria; kingdom Pseudomonadati; phylum Pseudomonadota; class Betaproteobacteria; order Burkholderiales; family Burkholderiaceae; genus Cupriavidus; species Cupriavidus sp. MPR-AND1C. The sequence continues at coordinate 33,924 of NZ_JBXASU010000074.1, forward strand.
TCGCAAAGCGCTTCTTCTGCTCGACGATGCGCTTGAAATTGGTTTCAAGCATGCGGTTGCGCGCCAGCAGGTCATTGATGTCGCGATACAGGAAGCGGTAGTTCCACAGGAACTCCGCCATGTATTGCAGGTAGCCCCAACTTTCGTCCAGCGTGGCCTTGTGATCGTCGGGCAACTTCAGGCGGCGCTCCATCTCCTGCTCGAACAGCACGAAGATGGAGTTGATGATGTCGTCCTTGTTGCGGAAGTGATAGTAGAGATTGCCGGGGCTGATCTCCATGGCTTCCGCAATGGTGGTGGTGGTGACGTTGGGCTCGCCCACCTCGTTGAACAGGCGGAGTGAGACGTCCAGGATGCGGTCCCGGGTGCGGCGGGGACCGGCTTGCTGTTTGGGTTCCATAGGCGACCGGGCGAGCGGCAATTCGGTAAGTTGAAGGCGATTATAAGCAATCGCCGTTTGCCGCCATGCCACAAGCGCCATTGGCGCTGTCCGCGCGCCCGCCGTGCCGCGCTTGTGCCGAGCCCGTGCGGCCAGCCTGTCAGGCCGCCAGCGCGCGCAGCCAGTCCATCACGATCGGCCCCGCGATAGCCAGCCAGGTGCCGCCGCATAGCACCAGCGCCAGCATGACCGCCGCGCTGCCGAAGTCCTTGGCGCGCTTGGACAGGCTGTGCCGCTCCAGCGAAATCCGGTCGACCGCGGCTTCCACGCTGGAGTTGAGCAATTCCACGATCAGCACCAGCAGCAGGGTGCCCAGCAGCAGGATGCGCTCGACAATGCCGACCGGCAGCAGCAAGGCGCAGGGCGTGAGGATGACCACCAGCGTCAGCTCCTGGCGAAACGCGCTTTCTTCCAGCACCGCGTAGCGCAGGCCGGACACCGAGTTGATGCCGGCATGCCAGGCCCGCGCCAGGCCGCGGTTGCCCTTGTGGGGGTTCTGCTCAATCGTGTAGTCGCTGCTCGGCGAGTCCGGGGGCGGTGCCGGGGCTGACGTGACGGTCTGTGGCGCCGGCGGGCGGTGCGGTTCGGTGGGTGGGCGAAGCGGAGTCGGCATGTTCGGAGGAGGGGCGGGCAGTGGTGCCGTTCGTGCCGTTGGGGGTCGCGCGCACGGCCGGCAGTGGCTGCAGGTGAGTCAGGAACTGCTCGGAGGCGGCGCGCCACGAGAACCGTTCGGCATGGGCGCGAGCGGTGGCGCGGTCGATGCGCAGCGCTTCCAGGCAAGCTTCACGCAAGTCTTCGTGCATCACCCCGGCATCGCTGTGGCCGAGCACATCGATTGGCCCGGTTACCGGATAGGCCGCCACCGGCAGCCCGCTGGCCAGGGCTTCGAGCAGCACCAGCCCGAACGTATCGGTGCGACTGGGGAATACAAAGACGTCGGCTGAAGCATACACCTTGGCCAGCTCCGGCTGGGTCAGTACGCCCAGGTAGTTGGCCGCCGGATAGCGCGCGCGCAGCGACGCCAGCGCCGGCCCGTCGCCCACCACCCACTTGGAGCCGGGCAGGTCCAGCGCGAGGAAGGCCTCCACGTTTTTTTCCACGGCGACACGCCCCACGTAGAGAAAGATCGGGTGCGCCGTGTTCAGCACGTTAGCCTGCTGGGTGGTGAAGACATCGAGGTCGACGCCGCGGGTCCACAGCACGCCGTGGGTGATGCCAAACTGATGCAGGTCTTGCAGCACCACAGGCGTCGGCGCCATCACGGCGCGCGCCGGGCCGTGGAACCAGCGCAGGAAGCGGTAGGTCCAGGCAAGCGGAATGCCAAAGCGTGCCTGCACGTACTCCGGAAAGCGTGTGTGGTAGGCGGTGGTGAACGGCAACTGCTCGCGGATCGCATAGCGGCGTGCAGCCAGCCCGAGCGGGCCTTCCGTGGCGATATGCAGCGCGTCCGGTGCGAAGGCGCGGATGCGCGCGCGGACCTTGGCGGCGGCGAACAGTGACAGCGCGATCTCCGGATAGGTCGGGCAGGGAATGGTGGTGAATTCCTGCGGCGTGATCAGCTCCACCGTGTGCCCCATCGCAATCAGCTCGCGGCGGGTGGACTTGAGCGTGCGCACCACGCCATTGACCTGCGGCTCCCAGGCGTCGGTGACGATCAGGATCTTCATAGCTGCTCCTTGCGGCCAGGCCGCGTGGGTGGCCGGCCTCGGCGAGGCCACGGCAATACCGTTGTACGGGTGGCGGCGTGTGGGGCAGGTGCCGCGCTCAAGTCTCGTCAGGCCGTGGCGACGGTGCGGCGCCCTGCTGTGGCCGGCGCATCGAGCAAGGTGGTCCAGTAGACGATCTGCAATTCGCCGTCCTGCGTCTCCACCAGGGCGGAGAGGCTCTCCACCCAGTCGCCGTCGTTGCAGTAGAGCTGGCCGTCGACCTCGCGGATCTCGGCCTTGTGGATATGGCCGCAGATCACGCCATCGCAGCCGCGCCGGCGCGCCTCATCCACCATCGCCTGCTCGAACGAATTGATGTAGTTGACCGCGTTCTTGACCTGGTGCTTCAGGTATTGCGACAGCGACCAGTAGGGAAAGCCCAGGCGCGCGCGGATGCGGTTGAAGTGCCGGTTGACGGCCAGGATCAGCGTGTAGAGCGAGTCGCCCAGGTAAGCCAGCCAGCGCGCGTGCTGCACCACACCGTCGAACAGGTCGCCGTGCACGACCCACAGTCGCCTGCCCGCGGCGGTGACGTGGACGGCATCTTCGCGCACCGTGATATCGCCGAAGGCGAGGCCGTCGAACTGCCGCGCCACCTCATCGTGGTTGCCCGGCACGTAGATCACCTCGGTGCCCTTGCGCGCCTTGCGCAGCAGCTTCTGCACCACATCGTTGTGGCTCTGCGGCCAGTACCAGCCGCGGCGCAGCTGCCAGCCATCGATGATGTCGCCGACCAGGTAGAGCTGGTCCGATTCATTGTGCTTGAGGAAGTCGAGCAGGTAATTGGCCTGGCAGCCGGCCGTGCCGAGGTGGATGTCCGACAGCCAGATGGCGCGGTAGTGGCGGGTGGGATGGGAC